>WRGS01000088.1 GCA_009787075.1 Paludibacter sp. | reverse complement strand
GGGCTGCAAAGTTAATGAAAATTTTTTATTTCAAAAAAATCATTTCACAAGCGTTCCTATCTGTTCGCCCAAAACAACTTTCTTTAAATTTCCTTCTGTATCCATATCGAAAACGTAAATCGGCATGTTGTTTTCTTTACACATTGTGGTGGCGGTCAAATCCATAACTTTGAGATTGCGCATATAAATTTCATCGTAAGTTATTTCACTGAATTTCACAGCGTTAGGGTCTTTTTCGGGGTCAGCAGTATAAACGCCGTCAACGCGCGTACCTTTGAGCATTACATCTGCCTCAATTTCTATGGCGCGCAACGAAGAACCTGTGTCTGTTGTAAAATACGGATTTCCCGTTCCGCCAGAAATTATCACAACTTCATTGTTTTCCAACCGTGCAACTGCTTTCTGCTTTGAATAAAATTCGCCGATTGGCTCCATACGAATTGCCGTTAGCACGCTTGATTTTACGCCCTGCTGCTGCAATGCCTGATTTATTGCAAGCGAATTGATAACAGTTGCAAGCATTCCCATCTGGTCGCCTTGAACGCGATCGAAACCTTTTGCTGACCCGCTTAATCCGCGAAAAATATTCCCGCCGCCAACAACAATTCCAACCTGCACGCCCATTTTCACAATTTCTGCAATTTGCACCGCATAATCGGTAAGCCGCTGCTGGTCAATGCCAAAAAGTCCATCACCCACAAGCGATTCGCCGCTTAATTTGAGTAAAATTCTTTTGAATTTCATTTTCCTTTATTTTTTTTATTTAAAAATTATTTTTATGCAGTTAGAATTTATACAATATTATTGATTAAAATTTAAACTTTGCATAAAAACGTACAAAGATAAAGATATTATTTTAATAAAACGGCAAAAAATCATTTTTTCATTTTATTTTTTTCTTTTACCTTTGCAAATTGAATTCTGAAATCTTTAAAAATTGTTAATAATGAGTAATTTCCAACTTAAAATAATAGCCATCATTGGTATGTTTGCAGGTCATATTGGATATGGACTTGCTGCATCGCCGTATATCAAAGCAAATTTTGAATTAGAAATTAATTTGCTGTATGTTTTGGGAAGCATAGCGCCTCCAATTTTTGCATTTTTGATTTCCGAAGGCGTTGTACATACTCGTAGTGTGCGCAAATATTTTACTGTGATGTGCATTTTTGCATTAGTTTCAGAAATTCCTTACAATATGCTGCGCAGCGTTTATCGTTTTCACACGCTCAGTATATTTTATCCTCGCATGCAAAACGTACTTTTCACGCTTGCACTTGGCATTGCGGCGATTGTTCTTTATAAAAAATTAGTGCAGCAAACCGATTTTTTAAGCCGATTTTTTTGCATACTTTTAATAATGATAACTCTGATTACCGCGCACCTTTTACGCGTAGATTATGGATGGATAATGGTGTTTGCTATTTTGATGCTATATATATTAAGGAATAGCCGATTACGCCTTCCTATATTTGCTGTTTTAATGCTAATATATTTTCTATTAATGAGTTACACGCCGCAATTTTACAGAACGGCAGGTACGTTGATTGCTATTGTTTTACTTTACCTTTATAATGGACAACGCGGAGCAAAAATAAACAAGTGGTTTTTTTATATTTTTTATCCTGTTCATTTATTAGTAATTGCTTTTTTTGCAGCGGCAATTTTTGGATATTTATAAGAATGAACAAATATTTTATTTACAAAAAAACATTATTACAACTATGTGTAAGCGGGTTTGTTGAATTTTTTTTCATTTTTTTTCAAAAAAAATTGCAGGTATAAAATAAATGTTATACCTTTGTACGCTCTTTTTTATGCTACATAGCAGGATATTATTGAGCATAAAAATAAAATAATTTAGCATTTGCTCTTTTAAACACAATTTTAATTTGTTGCTAACTGTTGCAAAAATGAATGTAAATATTTTGGCACAATTTTTGCCAAGGATAAAAATCGTTTTACCAGCGTTTTTAACGCATACAGGTTTTACAAAATTAATTATCTCTTATTTTTGTTTAAAAAAGTTTTTATAACTTACTTTAAAGATAAAATATTAATAAATAAATATGAATATGAAGAAAAAAGTTCTAATTTTTGGAATGATTGCTGCGATGAGTATGTTAGGGATAACGCAACTTGTTGCCGCTGATTATCATGGAAAAGTACCTGTGGAAAGGTTGCTCGCTTTTGATGACGGAGACGACCTTCCTGATTTTGATGGGGACGGGGTGGATGACCTAAACGATAAGTGTCCTAACCTTCCTGGCGATGCAGCGCATTGCGGTTGCCCTGAAAATTTGGTAATAGTTGTCGCTGGGAATTGCATTTTTGTTAACGATCCAGATGACCCCAATAACATGAACGACTCTGAGGGAGTTCCTGTCGGAGGCGGATTGCTGTTGCTCTTAGCAAGCGCTTTGGCTTACGGGCTAACTTTAAAACAACGAAACAAAAACTTTAAATTTGAAGAACAATAAATTACATTTAAAATTAGTATGAAAAAGATAACAATACCAATCACAGCAGGTTTGTTTATTTGCGCATCGTTATTTGCGCAAACCCCAACTCCTCCACCCACGATAATGACCAATCTTGGTTTGTTCAAAGTGGCGGTGAGCGCTACCGATACTGCAATATTATTTGTTGATGGAACAGTTAAAGCGAAAGATGTTTCAGCCATTGACCTTGACGGTAAAATGATTATTACAGGCAACTTTATTCAAGATGCCACGCGTCCGGCTTTTGTGTCTGCTGAATATGAAAATGCTAACAGCACAGGCATCAACGATAAGGTTTCTACTGGTATTTTCGTTTTCCGCGGAGATTTTGCCAGCGGCAAGCGCGTTCATCAAATAACAACAGATGATAATTCAACGGCGCACAACCGCGGAATACAGTATTTGGCATTTCCAAATATCAGGTTAGAAACAAACGACACAGTCGTTGTTACTTCGTTTATGGGCATTGATGCCAAAACGATTGACACTATCGGCGGAAAAACAGGTCGTTTGCTGCTTCGCTCCGAAAACATTGGAGGTAAAGTATATGATGCTTCTTTGCGCTTCCCTTACGACGGGTCGGCTGCAGCAGCAGGTAAAATTGCGATAGAACGCAATGTAGAACTTTACCGCACCAATCAGGCAAATCAACTTTATGCATTTGCTTCTCCGTTTACTAATCAGCGTTCTGGTTACTTTGCAGGCAACTGGGTACGCAATCCAATTGATGTAAATGGTTATGTGCTGCATCCTTTGGCTAATGCAATGGACAACAATGGTCATATATTCCCTGAATATTATGTTACTGACCCGTTTGAACAACTTTTGCCCGGTCAGCCGTATTTGATTAGATATCAAAACAGCAGTTATACTTACGACACAGAACAGGATTTGCTGTGGACAAGCAGTATGAGCGGTCAAAATACAAAAGGAACATATCTGTTCAATGGATATCCTTATAATTTGTCGAGCATTCGCGGTTATATTCCCGAACAGATTTTAACAAACGAGGCATTGTACGACCATACTTTGGGTTCGGTAACGTCTGCTAAATATATTATCGTAGGCAATTCGTATAGCGCGCCTATTTCGGTAGAAAAACTGATAGCATATTTAGGAAGTTTAAGTCCTGCTTTGAGGTTTCAGAAATATCTGTACTTCTTCCCTGCAGGTTCGCAAACTTATACACAAATGGATATGAGTGCATCTGATGTAAATGCATTTCCAACAAAATATATTCCTTCGCAGAGTATATTTATGGTACTGCAATCGGGCGGTACAGGCGGTCGTTTGAAATTCGACAAATCGCTGACAGTACAGGCAAAAGTAACAAACAATTTAGTTGCAAATGCTGGCGGTGCAGGTATTTACGGTGCACCCGCTATGATAGGCGCAGGTGAAGATTATATGCCAAATCTGTTAAGATTCAGAGTTACCCCTGATGATGATAATAAATATGTTTATGACCAGACGGCAATATTTGTTCGTACTGATGCATCAGCAGGCAACGACAGATACGATATGCAGAAATTTACAAATCCAGATGAAGGTTCGTTCCTGCTGGCAATGAAAGACGATGCAAACGTACGTCAGCTGCAAATGGGAGTTCCAACTACTACTGCAAGTGCAAAAATGTTGTTCAGACCTTCAAAATATGCAGGAGATTTTATACTTACAGCATCAAATGTTGAAAGCATGACCACTCAGGCTGTTATTTTGGAAGATACAAAAACAAATACATTCCAAGATTTGCGCGAGAATCCTGTTTATAAATTTGGAGCAGAACAGTATGATAACGAAAA
>WRGS01000087.1 GCA_009787075.1 Paludibacter sp. | reverse complement strand
TTTTTTTTTTTAAAAGATTAGAAAATTATTTTACCGCACAAAAATAATACAATAAATTTTATAAAACAAAAAACAATTTTTATTTTTTGTATATAAAAAAACTTGTTTTTAAAATCATTCGGAATATTTTAATCTCAAATCTTCCCATTGAACAATCAATTTCGCCTGATAACGACCTAATTCTACTTTGTCGTCCATATTTGATAATTTTTGCACAATATCACCTGTTTTTGTAACCCATTCCCTTAACTCCAATTCGCAAGCAGTTACGGCAGCCTCATCTTTGCTTTTCAAACTTTGTTCATAGCGTTTGTAAAGCGCGTTGTAGTTGGCAATATGTTCATCTACTTGGGCATTGTGGAATTTTAATTCCCCTGAATTACGAAATTTATCCATTTCGGCTTCCCGCCTTTTATCTATGTTTTCCATACTGTCGGCAGATTTGTTCGGCTTAAAATTGATATTTGCCAAAGCAATGCCCGCTGCAAGCCCTATAACTGCGAGAATCCAATACAAATTCTTTTTCTCGGCAACGGATTTCCATTTGGTAAAACCGTAATAAATAAGCCCGCCGCCCAAAATAAGCATGCCGATTGCCAAACCAACATTTCCAAATAAATTGAAAACAGGAGTTAAAATGCGCGGCACCCGATAAATAAACCGCTCCTGAAAATAAGACGTTCCTAAACTGAATAAACATATCCCGATAAATCCGATAGCCAAAGATTCAACTTTGCGGGCAGTAATAACTGTCTTTTGTTTGTCCATAATAGTTTATTTTTAAAGTTATTTTTTTGTGATATTTTTTTTAATGAATAATTGATCACAAAAGTACGGCATTAATTTAGAATTTATATGCAACTCCTAAATTAATGCCGCCCTGTACAAAACAATAACCTGTCAATTGTGCATAATAAAAACTGCCAATGCTTCCAATTCCGTTGAATCTTATGTTAGGATTTAAAGACAGTATCAGATAGATTAATAATTGAAAGAGTAAAAATCTCATCACATTGTTGTATCTTTGTGGTGAGATTTTTTTTGTTTTATTCAATATTTATCTGTACTTTTGTAGTAAGGATACTTATTGGTATTTTTGCGGATAAGCATTAAAAATTTTAATCATAAAAAATGTTTTTAAAAACGATTTCGATATTAAATTATAAAAATATTGATGAGGCAAATTTGATTTTTTCACAAAAAATTAATTGCTTTATTGGCAATAATGGTATGGGAAAAACCAATTTGCTTGATGCAATATATTATCTTTCGTTTTGTAAAAGTCATTTTAATTCCATTGATAATCAGAACATTAAACACGAATCAGATTTTTTCATGTTGAATGGAAAATATGTTTTTTCTGATGCGGAAACCGAAATTTCGTGCGCGGTAAAACGGCGGCAACGCAAAATTTTTAAGTGCAATAAAAAAGAGTACGAAAAATTATCTGACCATATTGGGTTGCTGCCCGCAGTGCTGATTTCGCCTGACGATATTGCACTGATTGCCGAAGGAAGCGATGAAAGACGGAAATTTGTTGATGGTGTAATTTCTCAATATAACAAACAGTATCTCAATAAGTTACTTGCTTACAACAACGAACTTTCTCAACGAAATTCTTTACTGAAAAATGAAAAAATTGATGAGACTTTGCTTGATGTTTTGGAAGAACAAATGGCGGAAAATGGAAATTATATTTTTTCGGAACGCAAAAAATTTCTTAAAAAATTTATTCCTGTTTTTCAGGAATTTTATAATAAAATATCCGTTGAAAATGAGCAAGTTGCGTTAAATTACACATCGCAACACAATTCTACTGACGATATTTTGGAAAAAATGAAATCAGCCCGCCAGCGCGATAAAATTTTGGGATTTTCTACCGTTGGCGTTCACAAAGACGATTTGGAATTTTTGCTTTGTAATTTTCCGATAAAAAAATTCGGCTCGCAGGGGCAGTGCAAAACTTTTGTCATTGCGCTGAAATTTGCGCAATTTGCCTTTTTGACGCAAACAAACGGTTTTTCGCCGATTTTACTGCTCGACGATATTTTTGATAAACTTGATGCCCGCCGCGTTGAACAAATCGTTGAACTTGTGTCGGAAAAAATGTTCGGGCAAATTTTTATTACCGATACAAATCGCAAACATTTAGACGAAATTTTGCAAAAAAACACTGACAATTTTCTTATTTTTGAAATAGAAAATGGAAAAATCTGTTAGAAAATTCATTTTTTTTAACTAATTTTGCACCCCAAAAAATCCATTTTATATAAATTTTTAACAGCAATTTTATTGATTGTGTTTTTATATAATTTTGAAATTTTTGATATTTAAAATTGAAATATAAAAAATATGTTTGAATCGTTGTCAGAACGGCTTGAGAGGTCGTTTAAAATACTCAAAGGTGAAGGCAGAATTACCGAAATCAACGTTGCCGAGACGCTCAAAGACGTGCGCAAGGCTTTGCTCGATGCTGACGTAAATTACAAAACCGCCAAAACTTTTACCGAAACCGTTAAGGAAAAGGCGATGGGGCAAAATGTGCTTACTTCGTTGAAACCCAGCCAATTGATGGTAAAAATTGTGCATGATGAACTTGCACTTTTAATGGGTGGAACAAGCGAAGACATCAACCTCAAAGGCAATCCTGCTGTAATTTTAATGTCGGGTTTGCAAGGTTCGGGTAAAACAACTTTTTCTGGCAAACTTGCTAATTTGCTGAAAACCAAACGCCACAAAAAACCGCTTTTGGTAGCTGCCGACGTGTATCGCCCTGCGGCGATTGACCAGTTGAAAACACTCGGCGAGCAACTGAATATTCCCGTTTTTTGCGAAGAAGAAAATAAAAATCCTGTTAAAATTGCCGAAAAAGCCGTCAAATATGCAAAAGAATATGGTTTTGATGTGGTAATCATTGACACGGCGGGACGTTTGGCAATCGACGAGCAAATGATGAGTGAAATTGCGGCGATAAAAAAAGCGATTTCTCCGCAGGAAATTCTGTTTGTAGTTGATGCTATGACAGGACAGGACGCGGTAAATACTGCAAAAGAATTTAACGAACGTCTTGATTTTAATGGAGTTGTGCTTACCAAACTTGACGGCGATACGCGAGGCGGTGCGGCTCTTTCTATTCGCTCGGTGGTTAATAAACCGATAAAGTTTGTTGGAACAGGCGAAAAAATGGACGCGCTCGATGTGTTTCACCCTGAACGAATGGCAGACAGAATTTTGGGAATGGGCGATATTGTTTCGCTTGTTGAACGTGTTCAGGAGCAATATAACGAAGCAGAGGCGCGGAGAATCAGCAAAAAGTTGGCGAAAAATCAGTATGATTTCAATGATTTTCTTTCGCAAATTCAGCAAATCAAAAAAATGGGCAATATGAAAGACCTTGTTGCGATGATTCCCGGTGTCGGCAAAGCATTGAAAGACACTGAAGTAAACGAAAATTCTTTTAAGGGAATTGAGGCAATAATTCACTCTATGACACCCAAAGAACGTTCCAATCCACACATTCTCAATGGTAGCCGCAAACAGCGCATTGCCGCAGGCAGCGGAAAATCAATTGTGGAAGTAAATCGCCTGCTCAAACAGTTCGACCAAACGGGCAAAATGATGCGTATGGCGCAAAGCGGAAATTTGCCAAAAATAAAAAGATGATTTTTTTGTAAAACGATGAAAGACAAACGATTACTGCCTCCGTTGCTAACGATTATCGGTTTGATAATGACGGTGCTTGCTCAACGAATTTTCACGCCTGCAAGCGTTTTGCGCCTTGTTTTTCTTTTTGCAGCCTTTGTAATTTTTGTGATTTCACTGATTTTATTAATAAAATTTAGAAAGAGAAAATAAAACAGGAAAACAAATTTTTAAAGAAAAACAGGATATTTCAAACAGGTAAAAATGACCGAAACAATCCAATATATTTTTGATTTTCTTACAGACTTTTATTTTTGTGGAAAAAATGAAAGTTTTTTTGCTTATACTTCCGATGAAAATGAATTTGAAAAATATAAAATTGTAATCAAAAAATCAGATTTTTTTAATAAAACGGTTTTTCTTACAAAAAGTTCCGCGCCTTCCTTTCCGCTGAAAATGTGGGAAAATATTCCGCTTCTCTTTGGCGAGCCGACAGTGGAAAAACGCGGCAAAACCATCATTTTGAATGCTGATATTATTGCTTCAAGTTTTTTCCTTCTCTCTCGTTATGAGGAACTTATAAACAAAACTCGCGATGAACACGGACGTTTTTCTGGAAAAAAATCATTACCTTTTCGGGCAGATTTTTTGCAT
>WRGS01000086.1 GCA_009787075.1 Paludibacter sp. | reverse complement strand
TGAGGAAGTTTTTAAGCAATTCAGGCATAATGTTTGTGTTTGCCTTGTCCTGCAAATTGCCGAGATAAGCGTAGTTGAGTTTCTGTTTAAAAAACGCTATAACTCTATTTTGTAATGCTCTTTCGCTTTCACCGATTTGTGCCATAATTTATGTTTTTATTGGAGTAAAACCTTTTTGACGCATCCATTCCAATGCTTTCTGCCAGCGTTCTTCAGAGATACGTTTTTTAGATTCATTCCAATTATTTATTACTTCGTTTATTATATCATCGTCCGTATATTGCTGCTTGGAGTTTGCTAAATCTTTCCATGCACTGTATAAGGTTGCAACTATCTCGCAACGTTCAGTATCCCAACCTCGCATTGTATTTATCACCTTGTCAAAAACAGGTAGCACATCAGAATAATATTTATTGAACCTATCTTTATGTCCTCCACGCTTTGACAATGGAATATAGCGATACCCCATATCTTTACGCACAACTTCAAACCAACTCTGTTTTTTTAATTGGCTGTCAATGGAACGTATTGCACGATTATCATACGGTCCTGCCGCATCACGATGATAATGTGAGCCAATATCTACCTCGCACATATTTTCTGTCAGAAAGAGTATTTTTTCCATTTTGACATGACCAAATGTAGGTTCATTACAAAGTCGGTCAGCAATCTCTGCTGCCCAAACACTACGTCTAAAATGTATGTTGGCTTGCGTTGACGTCTTTTTCTTTTCTACCGACTGTGTTTGATTATCTGTATGCAATCGTATCTTGCCTGTTAACAGCTGCTGCATTGCCCCTTGCTTTATCAATTTCGTTTTACTCAATTTTGCTTGCAATGCCTCAATTTCTGTATCCATATCGGAAAGAATAGTAGCAATAGCGGTTTGTTCAGCAATTTCCGAAGGTAAATAACCAGTAAGTACTTTCAAATGATTCATTTTAATGCTTGATAATGTACTACCTGTTGTATTGTTTGTCAAAGAATTCTTAATTGCTGCACTTTTTAAGAAATAATACAAAAATAATGGATTAACCAATATTGTATTAGGTCTTAATGTAAAAACAGACTCATTAATATTCCAGTTTTTGGGTGTTTCTGTAATTAAATATGCATCACCTACTCGCCCAATACTTGAAAATAATATGTCATTTTTTTTCAAATCGGAACGATTATTTATTAATCTTAAAGCAATATTATCAACTTTATCACAACTCTCATCTAACTTTAATACACCGTCAAAGAAATTTTTGATAGTAACGTAATAATTAGTTCCACCAGAATTAAGCATGAAATTTGACCTTGGATTAAGTCCCGTCGCAAAGCGTTCTACAATTTCATCAATTCTTTTTTCCACCCATTCCCCTTTAAACCCTTTCAATCGTATTTTGCCTGTGAGCAGATTTTGCATTGTGCCTTGTTTTATGGCTTTTTTCTTGGCAATAAGCCGTTCCAAACTCAAAATGTATTCGTCTATATCGGAAAGAACGGTGGCTATGGCGGTTTGCTCGGAGGGAGGAGGAATGAGTAAAAGTGTTTGCTTTATATGTTCATTATAAAGTCGAGAAACTGTACCTCCATCAGAAGTTGTCCATTTTACAATTTTATAAAAATAATGGAGATATGAATTTTTTACTATTTTTTCATTATTATCAATCCAAACGATATTTGAGTCTTGGAAATATGCGGGTTTCCCATCATAAATCACAGTTCTTCCAATAGTGCCGGCAGCTGAAAATAAAATATCACCTTTTTTAGGGAATGAAAAACGTTGAATAAAATCATTGTACAATTCGATAGGAATAAAAGCATCTGGTTCAGTTCCAAATGTTCCAATCTTATAAAAAGGAATCTCTCCGGTAAATGATGTTTGATATTTGAAAATTCTTTTACACATACAAACATCGCCGATTTCTCGTATGCTTTTCACCTCCCAATCTTCGGGGATAATGCCGATTTCCGTTTGTTTATATCCTTTTTTAATTTTCATTTCTCAATTCTGCTTCAATTTCTTCAATACTTGGCAAGGTTGATTTCAACTCCTCCGGTAATGCTTTACTGAGTTGATAATCGCTGATTCCCATAGGTTGATTATAACCTTCTAACGCATACTGAGCCATCACCTCATCTTTTCCGCGGCAGAGAAGTAAACCGATAGTTTTATTGTCGTACTCGCCTTTTAATTTATCATTGACAAGATTTAGATAAAAATTCAATTGCCCTGTATATTCAGGTTTAAACGGAGTTGCTTTCAGTTCCACAACAACATAAGCATGAAGCTTGATATTATAGAGAATCAGGTCGGCATAAAAATCTTTATCGCTAACTTGAAAATGTTTTTGACGGGCAACAAAAGCAAAACCGGCGCCCATCTCTAAAAGATATTTTGTTACATGTTTTTCGAGTTGCTGTTCAATGTTTTGTTCATCAGCACGCTCTTTTATTCCCATCAAATCAAAGATATATGGGTCTTTCAAAAGATAATCCGCTAAATCGCTTTGAATTGGCGGTAATGTAGCGGTGAAATTATTTACTTTTCGCGCTTCTATTTGTCGCTGAAATAAACCGCTATCTATCTGCAAATCCAAAATATTACTACTCCAACCAAATTCAAGCGCCTGCTTCATATACCAATAACGTATTCCTAATGGCAATTTGCCATCCATGAATACCTGATGACAAGCCCAATTAATTTTAGCAACCGGTGAATTTATAAAGATGTTCTCAATTTGCGTAACAGGTTGTTGCATCATTTTTTCTAATGTTACAGCCACATTCTGTATTTGGGCAGGAGTCTCCTGCCCAATTATATTATTTTCATAATCAGCATTTTGTATTTGGGCAGGAGGTTGCTGCCCAAATACAAAAGCGTTTAACTCTTTAACAACAGATATAACTTTTGCAACGGAGGAGGTTTCCAAATCCCTATCAGCATCAATCATGCGTTTTAGAACTTCCAACGGATACAGTTTGGCGAACTGACACATATACTTCAAATTTCTTGACGAATAACCTTTCTTTTCCGGATATTTGTCACGGATGACTTTTGACAGATTTTCTATTATTTTACTGCCCCATCCTGATGTTTTTTGGTTGAATAATATAAGATGCCCTATTTTCCAATAATGTAGCAACATTTGCACATTCGCCGCAGATACAAGTTTTACTTGTGCCTGCTCAATTTCATTCCTTATAATGATTACAAACTCGTTAAATCCTTTTTGCTGAATATTCATAGATTTTTAGCTTTCATTATTATTAATTCGTAATTAAATCAAAGCCCATTGATACTAAATGTTGTTGTACTTTCTTTTCCAAACGCGCTACTTCCTCATTTATTTCGGGCAAAGTTTGTTCGTAGCGTTCGGCAATTTCTACAATACGCGCTGTAATGCGTTGGCTCACGGTTTTGTAGATGGCGTAGATACCTTCGTAGATTTGGGTGTGCCACTTGCGGTTAATGAGTAAATCCTGAATTTGCGACAACGTGAGTTCGGCATATTTTGCTTTTGCTTTGTCGTCTAATTGTTGTACAAAGGCTTTTACGATTTTTGTTTTTTCGGAAATTTCCTTTTTCAAGGAGATTACATCTTTTTTCTCAATAGCGCTTGTCTCATTATTGTCGTCGTCGTCGTTTTCCTGTTCTGTTAATTCGTCCAAACGGTTTTGCGTATCATCAATAAACCTTTGCGCCTCGTCAACAGCAAGTTTTTCTTCGGCAAAAAATGTGGTAATAATCAGTTCTTTGGGAAGGATTTTACCATCCCATCCGTTTTCCTTTTTACTTACAGAGCCGTCTTTTTTACGGTTTTCGCGATAAAAAATTTCAATTTCGCGACCAGCTTCGTAGCCGTCATTTTTCACAAGGTAAACATCATCTGCCATCACTGTTTGCCAATAGGCAAGCAAAACTTCGTAAACATCGTACTTGTCAATGAGTTTTACCTCTTCAAATTCGGCAACTATTTTTTCGGCAATCTTCACAATCAACGCTTTGGGATTGGTTTCGGCATTGAGGTTATACCATTGTTCATTGGCAGTTTTTTGCCATTTTTGATATGATTGTTCTACTTTTTTGCCATAATTTTCAAAAGCGTCATCATTGTATATGGTGTCGCGCACGGCATCTCTCGCTACATTCAGTTTGTAGTATCCTTCTCGGAGAGGCGTAAAAAGTTTGTCCTTCAATCCTGCGAACTCGCCCCAATAGCGTGAAAGGTCATCAACATCGAAAGCAGGGATTCCGCCTTGCAAATGAGCGGTAATATCCTGTAAATCTTCCTT
>WRGS01000085.1 GCA_009787075.1 Paludibacter sp. | reverse complement strand
ATTTGCCGTAAAATTATTTTTCATCAAAATTTCTGCAAGCGCACCGCCAAAAAGTGCATCTTCAATGCAAAAACGGTTTTTCCAGCCTGAGCAAAGCACAAGTACGTTTCTGTTGCTTTCGATGCAAAAATCGGCAACAGTCTGCAAATTTACAAATGCGCCAATAATAATTTTTTCTGCATTTTGCGCTGTTTCAATGGCGCGTGTGCCGTTTGTAGAAGTAAAAATCAGCGTTTTTCCGCGCAGTTTTTCTGACATATAATCGAAAGGCGAATTTCCAAAATCCGCAAAATCGCATTTATCCGCATCGCGCTCTGCGCCAACAATTCCGCCTTGCCTTTTGGCTTCCTGCGCCTGCTGCAGCGATTTTACAGGGCGCACTGCCGCCGCTTGCGCTGCAAAAGCGGCGCAAATTGTTGTCGTTGCCCGAAAAACATCTACAACAACAACAATATTTTCCTCATTTTCAGAATAATAAGGATATAAAGCAGGAGAAAAACAAATATCAACTTTATTTGCCATTTTACAATTTTAAATTTCTATCTTCCAATTCACTACATCAAATCTTTCAAGCGTTTTTTATCGCCGACAATCCACACCACATCATATTCCTGAAATATCCAATTGGGAGAAGGAGTGAGAATGCGGCTGTTATTGCGCTCAATGGCTACTACCATTCCGCCTGTGGTCTCACGTATCTGCGATTTGCTTATCGACTTGCCAATCAGCGGATTATCTTCATAAATACATATTTTTTCTACCACAATATCTTCTATATCCACATCAGGAATTTCCTGCTCGTGTTCGGCATAAAATTCTAACTTAAATTTATCTAAAATCTCGTCAGAAGCAAGTACGCCAACGTTGTCGAACGGCATAATTTTAACATTCGGTCCGGGCGAATAAATAATCCGCTCGCTGCGTTTGACATAAACCACATTAATGCCAAACTTTTCGCGCCATTGCAACTCTTTAAGCGTGCGTCCGATATATTCGGCGTGTTGTGGAGTTTGCAAATCAACCAAATGCAAATCCCAATCCGATACTTGAGAATTGCGCGAGCGCAGGCGATTTTTAAGATTTGTCATCGGCGCGTCCTTTTCTGCTTCGGCAATTTCGCGCGAATGAAGATTAAATACAAAACGTTTTTCTATTATTTTATATGCTCTTTTAAAATATTTTCTGAAAACAATTATCAAAAAGAATGCAGGCGGCACAACTGCCAAAGCGGCGATTTTTGTTCCAAAACATTTGTCGGCAAAATATCCGATAAAAGTTATTCCCAAAACAAACCGCGCAATTTCCAAAGCAAGCAGTTTGCGGCGGTTGAAAGTTACGTTTTTTATCAGTTCCGCGCCGCTGATATTGTTCGGATTTCTTAACATCAACGCCCACAAAAAAGGCGCAGAAAGCAGCAATCCAACAATAAGCGTAATAGTTTTGGGCAAAATACCGTCCATAGTATTAATGAGGGCAGGCAGCAGAAATTGGTTACAAAGTATTATTATTGAGAGAATTAAAATTACATTTATTACAATAATTATTAATGAACTTTTTATTAATTTTCTTGTTTCCGATTCCGATTTTGCATTATCGGCACGCGAAGAATATAATTTTATGTATTCCTGCCATTTTTTAGGAACTATTTTTTCTATTATATTATAAAAATTATCGGAATGTTTTATCATATAAGGCGTTGTAAATGTGGTTATTGCACTTGCGCCAACGGCAATGGGGAAAAGGAACTCGGAAATTACTCCCAAACTCATACCCAAAGTAGCCACGATAAAAGCAAATTCACCGATTTGCGCCATACTCATTCCGATTTCTACCGCCTGCTTGAGTGAACGCCCTGAAAATATTGCTCCGATTGTTGTGGCAATGAACTTTCCAAAAATCACAAGTACAGTAACCAGCAGCACCTCAAAACCATAATCAACAATTATTTTCGGGTCTATCATCATTCCAATTGACACGAAAAATACAGCGGCAAACAAATCTTTTACAGGTTTAAAAATATGCTCAATTTTTTCTGCCGAAGTAGTTTCTGCCAGAATAGAACCCATTATAAATGCGCCAAGTTCCGCCGAAAAACCAACTTTGGTAGCCAAAAAAACCATTCCCAAGCATAGCCCGATTGACAGAATAAGATATACCTCGTCGTCAAAAAGTTTTTTTGTCCTTTTTAAAAAAGTCGGAATAATGAAAATACCCATTAAAAACCACAGAATAAGGAAAAAACCGAGTTTCAATACGGTAAAACTCATTTCCATTCCTTCCACCTGCTTTGTTACAGCAATTGTGGAAAGCATAACCATAAGTAAAATTACTATTATGTCTTCAACTACCAAAATGCCAAATACCGTTTTTACATAATGTTTTGATTTTAAACCCAATTCATCAAAAGCGCGAATAATAATTGTAGTAGAAGAACTTGCCAGCATACCGCCAAGAAAAAAACAGTCCATCGTTTTCCAGCCCAGAAGTTTGCCTGTGGCAAAGCCCAAAAGCGTGATGCAAACAATTTCAAAAATAGCGGTGATTGAAGCAGAGCCGCCTACGCGCATAAGTTTTTTGAAACTGAACTCCAAACCGAGTGAAAAAAGCAGAAAAATTACGCCGATTTGCGCCCAAATTTCAATGTTATGCTCATCGGCAACGCTCGGAGTAAAACCAAGATACGGACTGACGATAAAGCCGGCAATGATATAGCCTAAAACAAGCGGCTGCTTTAACTTTCTGAAAATTAGAGTAGTAATAGCAGCCGTGATAAGTATCAAAGCCAAATCGGATATCAATGTTGGTAAATTAGGCATAAATGAATTTACATTTTACAATTCACATTGTTTCAAACGATATTAATTTTAAAAAATATTACGGTAAATTGTATTTTTGCCTGCAAAGTTAATAAAAACTTCCGAATTTCAATAAAAATCTATGAAGTTTTTCAAAGTTTTTTTGTTTTTAAAACAAATTTTATTCTATTTTTGTGGCGCTTCGGGTTTTAACATCTGTGCAATGTACGATTTATTTTAAAAAGCAGTATTTTTGTATCTGTTTTTTGGTTTAAATTAAATTTTACAAAATATTAATAATCAACAAATTATGCAAAAAATAGAACTTCTTTCGCCTGCAAAAAATCTCGAATGTGCTCTTGCTGCAATAAATTGCGGCGCAGATGCGGTTTATATTGGTGCAGTGGCGTTTGGAGCGCGTGCGGCGGCAGGAAATTCGATTGCAGATATTGAAAAATTGACGAATTATGCTCATAAATTTTGCGCAAAAGTCTATCTGACACTTAATACCATATTGACAGACAACGAGTTGCGTGATGCGGAAAAATTATCTTGGCAAGTTTATGATGCGGGAGTTGATGCGTTGATAATTCAAGATATGGGACTGTTAATGTGCGATTTACCGCCTTTGCCGCTGCACGCAAGCACGCAAACCGACAACAGAACGTTAGAAAAAGTGCAGTTTTTGCAGCAAAACGGATTTTCGCGCGTGGTTTTGGCACGCGAATTATCGTTGAGGCAAATTGCTGATATTAAGAAAAATACAAATATTGAACTTGAAGTTTTTGTGGGTGGTGCGTTGTGCGTAAGTTACAGCGGACAATGTTATATATCGGCGGCAGCGTGTGGGCGAAGCGCAAATTGCGGACAGTGCGCTCAATATTGCCGACTTTCCTACGATTTGGTTGATGGCAAAGGAAATAAAATACTGAAAAACAAATATTTACTTTCTTTAAAAGACCTTGATTTATCTCAAAATCTGCCTGATTTGATTAAATCGGGCGTAAGTTCGCTCAAAATTGAAGGACGATTGAAAAGCGTTGATTATGTGAAAAATACGACCGCTTTTTATCGAAAAAAACTTGATGAAATTTTTGAAAAAGACTCGAATTTTTGTGCGGCATCGTCGGGGAAAACGCGATTGTTTTTCTCGCCCGATTTGGAAAAAACTTTTCGCCGCAGCGCGACAACTTATTTTATCAATGGCAGACAAAATTCTATGATTCAAGCAAATACGCCAAAATCCACAGGCGAATATTTAGGAAAAATTACTT
This sequence comes from Paludibacter sp., assembly GCA_009787075.1. GTDB lineage: Bacteria > Bacteroidota > Bacteroidia > Bacteroidales > Paludibacteraceae > WRGS01. The sequence continues at coordinate 190 of WRGS01000085.1, read as the reverse complement.
TTGTTTCCAATAATTATTTCCAAATAAAAACCGAAAAAAAATTAAATAATGGCGATGGACTTTGTTTTTTTACTCAAAATGATGAATTACAGGGATTTAGAATTAATAAAACAGAAAACAATAAAATATTTCCTCAACAAATGCCTGATCTTTCTGTTGGAACGCAAATATTTAGAAATCAGGATATTGC
>WRGS01000084.1 GCA_009787075.1 Paludibacter sp. | reverse complement strand
TTTCAAATACAATTATTATTTTATAAAAATTTAACTAATATCAATTATCAATAGCCCAAAATTTTCAGCATTGATTTGTAACTCTGTTCTTTGGCAAAAAGTTTTGTGTACCATTCGCCTGTTTCGTCTTTGTCAATCAATACAAGTTTTGGCGCAGGGATAAGGCAATGTTGAATTCCGCCAAAGCCGCTGAGCGACTCCTGATATGCTCCGCAATGGAAAAATCCGATATATTGTTCGCGGTCGAGTTCCATTTTTGGTAAAAAAATAGCGTTTGAATGTACTTCGGCGTTGTAAAAATCTTCGCTGTCGCAAGTTAAGCCGCCAAGATTGACCCGCTCATATTCCGAATCCCAATTATTAATGGCAAGGAAAACATAACGTTGATTGATTGCCCAAGTATCAGGCAATGTTGTCATAAACGAACTGTCAATCATATTCCACAATTCTCGGTCGTTCTGTTTCTTTTGATTGACAATAGAATAAAGCATTGCGCCGCTTTCGCCTACTGTATAAGAACCAAATTCAGTGAAGATATGCGGCTCTAAAACATTATATATATTGCAAATGTTTTTAATCTGTGCAACTATTTCTTCTGCAATATATTCGTATTCGTAAGTCATATCCAAGTGAGTTTGAATAGGGAAACCGCCGCCTATATTTAAACTGTCGAGCGTGGGGCAAACCTTTTTCAATTCGCAATAGAGATTAACTGCTTTGTTCAATTCGTTCCAGTAATATGCCGTATCTTTGATGCCTGTATTGATAAAAAAGTGCAGCATTTTCAACTCAACTTGCCGATTAGATGCTATGTGGTTTTTATAATAAGGAATAATATCTTTATAGCGAATACCCAAACGCGAGGTGTAAAAATCGAATTTTGGTTCTTCTTCCGATGCAATACGAAGCCCGATTTTAAATGGTTTTTCAAAATCTTTTTGCAGCAAATCAAGTTCAAACTTATTGTCTAAAATTGGAATTACATTTGTAAATCCTTGATGTATAAGATTTTGAATGTTTTCAATATATTGTGGGCGTTTAAATCCATTGCATATAATAAAGGTATCGTTTTTTAGCAAACCCTGTTCGTAAAGCACTTCCATAATATTGATGTCGAACGCAGATGAAGTTTCAAGATGTACGCCATTTTTGAGAACTTCTTCCATAACAAAAGAGAAATGCGAACTTTTTGTGCAATAGCAATAATGGTAGTCGCCTGCATAATCCACTTTAGCCATTGCCACGTTAAACATACGCCGTGCCTTTTGTATATTAGCAGCAATTTTCGGCAAATATGCAATCCGAAGCGGAGTTCCATATTGTTTTATAACGTCCATCAATGGAATATCAAACCAGTTCAGTTCGTTGTTATCTACAGAAAATTCCTCATTTGGAAATTCAAAACTCTGTTCAATTAAGTCAATATATTTGTTTTTCATTATAAAAATTTTTTTAATGTAAATAAAACAGATTGCAGTTTTTTAATTAAAGTAACTCACTCAAATTGAAAAAACCTGCGGCAAAATTACAAAAAAAAATTAAAACATTACACAATAAAAAACATTTCACATTTTTTTTAAAATATAAAATGTTTGAATATGTATGTATTTGTAAATCAATACAGTAGGATTATCGCTCGGTAGGAAAGATATATGTCAACTTTTTTTAAGACGTGACAAAATCAAACAAAATTTTGCTTTACATACAAAAATTTAAACAGTTTCTAATATAAGTTCAATTAAGATAATGCAATTTTTTCAAAATTTAATTTCAAAATTTTTTCAGTTTATAATTTTCAAAATTTTATGTACCTTTGCAGCCGCAAAAAAATCAGTGTTATAAAATTTAAGGAAAAATGCCAGAGTGGTCGAATGGGCCGCACTCGAAATGCGGTGAACGGGTAACTGTTCCGGGGGTTCGAATCCCTCTTTTTCCGCTGATAACATGCGTTTTTAATTTTTGAACAGTGCAACTTTGTAAGTTGTGCTGTTTTTTAAATTTTCAAAAATTTTTCAGCCAGTAAGAAACACATCAAAATCCCATTTTTTATGCAAACGTTTGCAGTCGCAAAAAGATTTTTTATATGAAAAAGAATCAACCGCTTGTATCCTTTTTAATACTTTTGCAAAAAAATTCATAAAAATTTAGTTACGAACCTTAAAAAAATAAATGAATGAAACGTACAAAATTCTGTATTAAATTAAGAATTGTGCCTTTTGTAGCGATGCTTTTTGCCTGCATCGCTGTGAGTGCGCAACAAATTTCCGTTTCCGGCGCAGTAACTGACGCTTCTGGTGCACCTGTTGCAGGGGCAACAGTGGTAGAAGCAGGAACTGCAAACGCCACTATGACAGATGGAGACGGAGGTTACAAAATTAGCGTTCCTCGCAACGGACGATTAGTGTTTTCGTGTGTTGGCTTCAGTCAGCAAACAATTAATGTCAATGGACAGAGTGTTATTAACGTAACCATGGAAGAAGACGAAACAACACGGCTCAGAGAAGTTGTTGCTATTGGTTACGGTACAATCAAAAAATCAGATGCCACTGGTGCGGTTGAAGTGCTAACGTCAAAGGACATGAATAAAGGTCCTATCGTTACAGCGGACAACCTTATTACAGGACGCATGCCAGGTGTACAGGTTATTCCTAACGGAAATCCCGGAACAGGCTCTACTATTCGTATTCGTGGGGGCGCATCGCTTGATGCAAACAACGACCCGCTTATTGTTGTTGACGGATTGCCGCTTAGCAATGCATCTATTACGCAAATCAACCCTAACGACATTGAATCTTTTTCTGTATTAAAAGATGCTTCGGCAGCAGCAATTTACGGCTCGCGCGCTTCTAACGGCGTAATTCTTATTACTACCAAAAAAGGCGGCGAAGGCAAATGGAAATTTAACTTTGATGCGCAAGGCTCAGTAATGACTTTGCCATGGAAAGTAAAAACGCTTAGTCAGCAAGATTTTATTGATGCAGTAACAAATTTGGGACAAGCATCAGCAGACAAATTGGGCTATAATGGCGTGATGTACAATACCGACTGGCAAGATCAGATTTTCGGAACTCAGGCAGGAACATCAACCAACTTTTCGGCTCTGGGTAAAATAGGCAACTTTATGCCTGCGCGTATTACTGTTGGTTACAACAATACTCCAGGTTTGCTGCTTACCACAGGTTATCAGCGTACAAATGCAAGCGTGGCTTTAAGTCCTTCTTTTTTTAATAATACTTTAAAGATAGAAGTAAATGCAAACGGCTCTTACGAAAGATACAACAGAGCCGATGACGAAGGCGGAGTAATTGGCGGCGCGATTTATTTCGACCCGACAAAACCTGTTTTTGTAAACGGAGCGCGTGATGAAAATGCAAAATATTTTGGTTATTACGAATGGGGTGCAGATTACGACCCCGCAAATCCAAACTATCCTATCAACACTTTGGCAAGCCGCAATCCTGTGGCAATGTTAAGAGAAGTTGACCGTCATTCCGATGTTTACAAACTTTGGGGAAATGTTCAGGCTGAATATTCTTTTCCTTTTGCAAAAGGTTTGAAAGCGGTTGTAAATGTTGGTTTGCAAAAAGAACGCTGGTTTGAAGATATGATGGCAAGCAAATATGCAAATACAATTCATAGAGTTAATGCTATTGATATGCCTATCGGCAGCGAGTGGCACAACAGAGGCGAGAATACCAACAAATTGTTGGATGCTTATTTGAACTACAACAACACTTTTGGCGCGTTCCATTTGGATTTGACAGGGGGTTATTCCTATCAAAAATATCAAATTGGTACAGAACACAATAGCGGCGATCAACAGATGTTAGCCAACGGATTGATAACAGAGGAAGCTGTACAACTCAACATGAACAGAATTTACACTCCAAGATGTATGATTTCTTTCTTTGGGCGCGCAAATTTTTCTTTATTAGAAAGATATTTATTAACATTGACCGTTCGTAACGACCGTTCTTCAATGTTTGCCCCAGATAAACGTTCGGGTATTTTCCCAGCGGCAAGTTTTGCATGGCGCATTACGGAAGAAGGTTTCCTCAAAGATTCACAAGCAGTTTCTAATCTTAAACTCCGTTTGGGTTGGGGCATCACAGGGCAGCAGGGGCTTTTCATAGGCGACAATTATAATATTAATCGTTATTTGCCATTGTACGGCTCAAGTCAGGATTCTCATTCTCAATATCCGATAGGAAATACATATTATTATCCTGTTTATCCGATGGCATACGATCCAA
>WRGS01000083.1 GCA_009787075.1 Paludibacter sp. | reverse complement strand
TTTGGCAACGACCTGAATGCTTACACAAGTTTTGACGAAACGATTTATATTCTGCCTGTTCCGTTGGATAAACCTGAGAATCTGAAAACAGGACTGAAAGTTATTGAAGATTGGGCGTTCAATGCTTTGCTCACAGACGAGCAAATTGACAAGGAACGCGGCGTTATTCTCGAAGAATTGCGTATGGGGCTGGGTGCAGGGCAACGCATTCGCGATAAAATTCTTCCTGTAATCCTCAAAGATTCGCGTTATGCAGTCCGCTTGCCGATTGGTAAGGAAGAAATTATTAAAAATTGCAAATACGATGTTTTAAGGCGTTTTCACAGAGATTGGTATCGTCCTGATTTGATGGCAGTTATCGTTGTTGGCGATATTAATGTTAATGAAATTGAAGGCTACATTAAGGAAAATTTCAGCAAGTACAAAAATCCTGCAAATGAGCGTCCGCGTACTGTGTATGAAGTGCCAGACCACGCAGAAACTCTTATTGCCGCAGCCACAGATAAGGAAATGCCGCAGTCTATTGTTTCTGTTGATTATAATCAAAACGGAATGACGAAAGTTGTTGCCACTGTTGCCGATTATAATGACAAAATTATTGAAAATCTGCTTTTTAACATCGTCAATAATCGTTTGAACGAATTAGTTCAATCGGCAAATCCGCCTTTTACCTATGGAGGCGTTTATCACAATAATGTTGTCCGTACAAAAGAAGGACTTTCGGCTTATGCAGTGGTAACCGAAGGTAAGCAACTTGATGCGATGAATGTTTTGCTAACCGAAATTGAACGGGCAAAACTTGGCGTCGGGCAGAGCGAACTCGACAGAGCAAAAACTGAACTGCTTTCGGCTATGGAAAAATCGTACAACGACCGCGAAAAAACGGAAAGTTCAAATTATGTTCAAGAATATATCCGCAACTTTTTAGAAAAAGAACCTATTCCCGGAATTGCTTGGGAATATAATCAGTATAAAACATTCTTGCCAAGCGTTACTTTGAATCAGGTAAATGATGTTTTAGCAAAATATGTACAGGACGAAAACCGCACTGTTACAATGTACGGACCTGATAAAGAAGGCGCAAATCTTCCTGCACAAAGCGCAGTACTGGCAATTTTTGATGAAGTTAAAAATTCGGATATTGAAAAATATGACGATAAAGTTGCTATTGAACAGTTAGTTAAAAATTTGCCTAATGCCGGCTCTATTGTCAAAACCGAAAAAGATGATAAACTTGGAACTCAAACATTTACTTTAAGCAACGGAGTGAAAGTGGTTGCTAAAAAAACTGATTTTAAAAACGATGAAATATTGTTTTATGCTGTTCGTAAGGGCGGCTCGTCGCTGCTTAACGACGCCGATTATTTGAAAACTCAATGGGCTTTTGATGTGCTTGGTGAGGCAGGATTAAATGGATATTCAAAAAATGATTTAACAAAATATCTTGCAGGAAAGCAGGTAAACGTTGAACTTTCTATCAAGCCGACTTACGAAAGCTTGCAGGGAAAATCTACGCCAAAAGATTTGCCAACTTTATTTGAACTTGCCTATTCGTATTTTACAGGGTTAAATTACGAGCCTGAAATTTATCTGGCGACAGTTCAACGCATTTCGGCTGTATATGACAATGTAACTTCCATGCCTAATTATTATTTTATTAATGAATTGAATAAATTCAGAATGAAAAATAATCCGCGTTTTACAAATATTGTTCCAATGAAAGAAGATTGGGCAAGGACAGATTTCAAACTGGCTTACGATTTTTATAAAAATAAATTTGCAAATGCTAATGATTTTGTATTTTATTTTGTTGGAAATTTTGATGAAAATACTGTTAAAAGTTTGGCAACCAAATATTTGGCAGCTTTGCCAGGCAAAGGTGTTGCAGAGAATTTCCGCGACAATGGCTACCGCCCTGTTTATTCTGCTGCCGACCAAATTTGGAAAAAAGGCAATGACCCCAAAAGTATGATTCAAATTATATACAGCGGCGAATTGAAAAAGTTTGACCAGACAGAAGCAATACAGTTTGATGCACTGGCAGAGGTAATGCAAATTAAAATGATTGAAATTTTGCGCGAAGAACTTGGAGGAGTGTATTCAGCAGGAATTAGACAGTCAATACAGCCTGTGCCTTATCCTTCGTATAGTATGACTTTAGTTATTCCATGCGGACCTGAAAATGTAGAGAAACTTAAAAAATCCACTTTTGATATTGTTAAAAATGTAATCAGCAACGGACCAGACCAAAAAGACCTTGATAAATATAAAGAAGAAGCGTACAATGAACTGCGCGACGATTTGAAGAAAAATTCAACTTGGATGGACTTTTTAATAGATTATCAACTCAATGACGGCGATAAATATTTGATTTTGAATAAAGAAAATTTAATTAAAAATGTTACTGTTTCGCAAATTCAAAATGTTGCAAAAAAATATTTAAGGTCGGATAATCGCCTTATCGCAACTTTAATGCCCGAAGACGACGGCTGGCAGGATAAAGTTGCTGAAAAAAATGCGCCTGCGCGGGCATCAGATGTCTCTGCTGAAAGTGTAATTAATAATTATATCAATGCTTTGGGCGGAAAATCCAAACTTGAAAGTGTGAAAACTTTGCTTATAGAATGTACAATTTCGGTAAGCGGAATGGTAATGCCGACAGTTATCAAACAAATGTCGCCAAACAAGCAACATACTGAAATGACTTGCATGGGTATGACAATGATTCAAAATTTTGACGGACAAACGGGCTATATGTCGCAAGGGGGAATGAAAATGGAAACGCCCGCTGAAATGATTGCCAAATATTCTGAAGAAGAAATGATAGACGCGCTTAAAATGGATGCTGGCAAAATAAAATCTGTTGAAATAAAAACTATTGACGGTAAAGACTATTATGTTCTGACAAACGATAAAGGCGAAAAGAATTATTTTGACAAAACAACTTGGCTGCTTTACCGAACCGAAACGCAGGAAGGAACAACAACCAATAAAAGTTATGGCGAATTTGACGGAATAATGTTTCCGACAGAAACAGTTCAAACAATTCATGGAGAGGAAAGCACAATGAAAACGACCAAAATAACAATAAATAAGGAAGTAACCGAACAAGATTTCAAATAATTATTATTGATTAATATAAATAAACAGGCGGGTTGAAAAACTCGCCTGTTTTTGTGAATAAATATATAAAAATCAAATCAAATTTCCCCTTCAAACACCGTTTCGGCTGCGCCTGTGAGATAAACATGATTGTCTTTTTCGCGCCATTCAACAGTTAATTTGCCGCCAAGCAATTCTACGGTCGTTTTTCTTTCGCAAAGATTGTTCAGCACGGCAGCAACAACCGCTGCTGATGCGCCTGTTCCGCAAGCCATCGTTTCGCCCGACCCGCGCTCCCAAACGCGCATTTTCAAATGGTTTTCGTTGATTTTTTCAATAAATTCAGTGTTAATTCGATGCGGAAAATACTGCGTTGAGTTTTCTATAACACTGCCAATTTGCGGTAAATTGAGTTCGGCAATATTTTCGGTGAAAATTACCGCGTGCGGATTGCCCATCGAAACGCAGGTAATAGCGTATTTTATTGTATCGGAAAAAGTTACAGATTTATTAACGACACGGTTTTCGGCAAAAGTTGTCGGGATTTTCTCGCTTTCCAAAATCGGCTCGCCCATATCAACCGTTACCTCGCCAACCGTTTTTTTGTCGGCGCAAATATGCAAATCGAGCATGCGTACACCTGCAAGTGTTTCAAGGGTAAGCGTGGTTTTTTGAGTTAATTTTTTGTCAAAAACATATTTGCCAACGCAGCGCGAAGCATTTCCACACATTTCTGCCTCAGAGCCGTCGGCGTTAAACATTCGCATGCGAAAATCGGCAACCGTCGAAGGCAAAATCAGCACCAGACCATCGCCGCCGATGCCTTTATGGCGGTCGCTGTAACGAATTGACCACGCCGCAGGGTCGTCAATTGTTTCCTCAAAACCATTGACGTAAATATAATCGTTGCCGATGCCGTGCATTTTTGTAAATTTCATAATTATTTTTTTATAAAAACATTTTACAAAATTACTAAATTATTTGTACTTTTGCCGAAATTTATTGTAAAATATCAATGAAAAAAATAATTTTTTGTATCGGAATTTTTTGTTGTTTTTCTTTATTTATCAATGCACAAACAAAT
>WRGS01000082.1 GCA_009787075.1 Paludibacter sp. | reverse complement strand
TAAGAATTGTAGCATCTGCAAACGCTACAAGGGTCAATTTTTCAGGCGCAACACGCAATGGCGGACAAAACATCACCTCGGGCGGTACGCTCAATGCAGGGCAATATGTAGAGTTATTGCTCAGCAGCAACACAGGTGCATGTAATATTGATACGGACAAACCTGTTGGCGTATGTGCATATTTGGTAGGAGCAGGCAACAATACAAATTATCTTGGCGACCCTGCTATTGCATGGATTCCTCCTGTAAATCAAACTGTTTCAGAAACAATTGTGGCTCCGTTTTATCCTGGAACAAGCGCAAACGGCGGTTCAACTAACCTGAATCATGCATCAAGCAGGCATTATGCTACAATTATTACCAAAACTGCAACAAAAACGCAGACAAAAATTAATAATATATATGTTACTTCAGGTTGGACAGACAACGCGGCATCAGGCTATTCGTATTATGTAAAGCAATTTAATAATACAAACGATATTAATTCTATTTTTAAAATAGAAAATCCTGATGGAATAATTGTTCTATGTCATGGAACATCAAACATAGAATCGTATTATTATAATGCAGGTTCTGGAGCTTGTATTGTCAATTAGTAGATTAAAAAATCAGTAAAAGAGGCTGTTTCAAGAATAATTTTTTACATTTTTGAAGCAGTCTTTTTTTACAAGTATTTTTTAAGTTTGATTTGAAAACTGTTATTCAAAAAAATTATGTACTTTTGCAATACAAAAAATTTTAAAATTTCTTGCAAAAACCTTTCCTAAACTGGTTGAGTATGTTTTTTTTAGAAATAATTTAACAATATGAACATTTTAGTACAACTTTCACATCCCGCACATTTTCATTTGTATAAAAATGCCATAAAAAATTGGCAAAATAATGAAAATCAGGTTTTTATATTGATAAAAACAAAAGATATTCTGGAAGATTTATTAAAGCAGGCAAATTTGCCGTACTATAATATTTTGCCTGATGAAAAGCGAAAATCCAAATTTGATATTTTCAAACAAATGATTGTCAAAGACTTGCGCATTTTGCGTTTTTGCATTAAAAATAAAATTGATTTACTGACAGGTTCAACTCCCGAAGCGGCGCAAGTGGCGTGGCTTTTACGGCGATTTTCGGTAAATACAGGTGAAGACGATATGGCAGTAGTACCCGCGTGGGCAAAGGCGGCTGGACCATTTGTACAAACGCTGCTCACACCTGAAGTGTGCGAAAACGGCAAATTGAACGCAAAATCAATAAAATATAATTCCTATCATGAACTCGCTTACTTACATCCAAACCATTTTACACCAAATAAAAATGTTGTGGAAAAATATTTTTCGGCAGAAAAACCATACTTTATTATGCGTTTTGCCAAACTTAACGCTCATCACGATACAGGCATTAACGGGATTAATGCTGAAATTGCGCAAAAACTCGTTGATATTCTCAAACCGCACGGCGATATTTATATTACTTCTGAACGAGAATTAGAACCGCAGTTTGAACAATACCGCATCAAAATTAATCCGCTTGATATGCACCATGTGATGTCTTTTGCCCAACTTTACATCGGCGATTCGCAAACAATGGCTGCAGAAGCAGGAGTAATGGGAGTACCATTTGTGCGTTTTAACGATTTTGTCGGACGAATCGGCTACTTGGACGAATTGGAAAATCATTACAATCTTGGTTTTGGAATAAAAACAAAAAATGTGGAGCAACTTTATTCCGTTGTCAATGAATTAGTTGCGATGCCAAACAGACAAGAAGTTTTTCAAAATAGAAGAAAAAAAATGCTTTCGGAAAAGATTGATTATGCCCAATTCCTTACATGGTTTATCGAAAATTATCCAAAAAGCAAACAAATAATGAAAGAAAATCCTGATTTTCAATATAATTTCAAATAAAAATGAATGCAAATTTAAATATTAACGCCAATTTTAATGTAAAATTAAAAACTTCTGAAAATCAATTAAATACAATGCGCTGCCCATTGCTCAAATAATATAAATTAAATATTTTAAATAAATTATGAAAACACTATATTTGCTTTTATATTACGGATTTGCAAAATATTTGCCTAAATCTACAACGCCTGTGATTGGAAAATTTGCGAAAAAAATCAGGCAGTTTCTTTGCCGTAAAATTTTCAGAAAATGCGGAAAAGGTTTGAACGTGGAAAATAAAGTTTATTTTGGCAACGGAAAAGACATTGAAATCGGCGATAATGCAGGTTTTGGCTCAAACTTTAAAACTCACAACCGCATTTTAAAAATTGGAAATGAAGTAATGATGGGCGAAGACATATTGTTTCTTGGCAGCGGACATAATTTCGACAGGCTTGATGTACCAATGAGTCGGCAAGGAGAAAGCCAAAGGACGTTTCTTGAAATTGGCAACGACGTGTGGATTGGTGCGCGTGCTATTGTATTGCCAAATTGCAGTAAAATCGGCAATGGCGCAATAATCGGCGCAGGTTCAGTAGTTACAAAAGATATACCTGATTATGCCATTGTGGGCGGAAATCCTGCAAAAATCATCAGGTATAGAAATCAAAAAGAAAGTTTATGAAACAAAATATCTAAAATTTGTAAAGTAAAATGCCTGAATTTTGTAAAGTAAAATAGATAAAATCTGTAAAGTAAAATAGATATATGAAAAAATTAATACTTGTGGCGGGCGCGCGCCCCAATTTTATGAAAATTGCGCCGCTAATGCACGCATTTAAAGGAAATAAAAACATAAAACCTGTTTTGGTGCATACAGGGCAGCATTACGACCTGAAAATGTCGGGACAGTTTTTTGACGAACTTAACATTCCGTTGCCCGACATTAACCTCGAAGTTGGCTCGGCGAGCCATGCGGTGCAAACAGCGCGAATTATGGAGGGTTTTGAAAAAGTCTGCATTGACGAAAAACCTGATTTTGTGATGGTTGTTGGCGATGTGAACAGCACAGCGGCTTGCACCCTCGTTGCTGCAAAAATGGACGACATTACCACTATTCACTACGAGGCGGGGCTGCGCAGCCGCGACCGCTCAATGCCCGAAGAAATTAACCGCCTTGTAACAGACGCGATAAGCGATATTTTTCTTACAACATCACAAGATGCCGACGAAAATCTTTTGAATGAAGGCGTACCGAAAGAAAAAATTTTTATGGTGGGAAATTTAATGATTGATTCTTTGGTTGCAAATCTCGAAAAAGCCAAGACGCAACCAATGGAATTTCAGTTGTTAAACCGTACTCAAACTATCACCCCTCTCTTGTGGAGAGAGGCAGGGGGGAGAGGCTACGGCGCAATGACTTTTCATCGCCCGAATAATGTTGATAATCCGCAATCACTCAGAAAATTAGTTGAAATATGGGGCGAAATTTCAACTAAAATCCCATTAGTGTTTCCCGTGCATCCGCGAACTTACAAAAATATTCAAAATTTTGGTTTGCAACAGGAAATTGATAAATATGAAAATTTATATTTTATTGAACCCTTAGGTTATTTGAATTTTATAAATTTAATAAAAAATGCTAAATTTGCTTTGACTGATTCCGGCGGTATTCAGGAAGAAACGACTTATATGAATATTCCCTGTTTGACTGTTCGTCCGAATACCGAACGTCCTGTAACGATTTGGGAAGGAAGTAATAAATTAATAAAAATTAATGAAATAGAAACGGAAATTGATTTAATTTTGCAGGGAAAAGAAAAAAAAGGAAAAACACCCAAGTTTTGGGATGGACAAACAGCGGAAAGAATTGTGAAAATTATTGAAAATTTATGAAATCCCACTGCGCTATTTGCAGAAGAATGTAAATGAATATAAATAAATCAACACATCAAACAACAGAAAAAATCTGTGAAAATTTTGTCTAATCTGTGTTATCTGTGTGCTAAATTAGCAATGAAATAGATAATAGAACATTAAATAAAATAATAACCAATAAAATGAAAATGAATAATAAGAACACGATAAACATAATCCGTTATTGGCTCTACTTAATCATTGCGTGGAGTATTCATAATTTGGAGGAGGCTTTAACGATGTCGAAATGGCTTGGGTTAAATGCAACGAAGTTTCCATTAAAATTTATCCCAGTATCAACGTTTCAACAAAGTTTTCCAATAGGGATAATTATCGTTACCATACTGCTGATTGTCATTCC
>WRGS01000081.1 GCA_009787075.1 Paludibacter sp. | reverse complement strand
AACGTTTTTGCAGCTTGCCGAAGTGGCGGCTTTCACTACCGCTGGGACGAGCCACACGGCTGCAAATTTATGCAAAATTTCGGACGAGATAAGGCCGCCATTTTGGCAAACTGCCCGTTGTAGGCAGGTTTTTTTGTTTTTTATGCACTCTAAATCACGGAAATGATTAACCACAGCCAAAATGTACATACAACTATTGATAAAGAAATATTGCAGAATCTGTCTAATGTGTATAGCCACGAATATTCAAAAATGCTGACATTGCTATTTAAGTACAACATTCTTCGAGAAAGTACTTCGTCAATATTTATGTATGTGTAAACAGCAATAATAACGCTTATGACTGAGGCTATTATAAATACTGTCCAAAATCTATTGACTATTAAACTTTTCATTACATCGTTTGCGTTTTCAGGGTTATTTGCGCCTATTGTCATAACTATGCCCATACCGACTAAAAACAAATATTTCCCAAATTGAAAAATGCTTTTGTTTGTTGGAAAAGACAACATACCTGCAACTAATGCAGAAATGGAAAAAATTTTGAAAGCATTGTCCAAGTCTGAAATGCCAAATAACAATATTGCGCTTACGACTAACAGTAACACATACATTATTATTTCAAAATTGGCTATTATCCAACATCTACAAGTTATTCCCATTTTATTACTGTGTCAGAATTTTTACCACTTCGTGAAAACATCTGAAAACACCATCGTAATCATATCTATCGAAATATTTCCAAATTTGATTATTGTTGTTTTTGAGCGGAAGCAAGTGTTTTGTTTTTTCTTCCACGCTTTCGGGCAACGTTTGATTGTCGAAAATATCCATATCTATTTGACAATACAGCTTACTGTCGAACGATATAGAAACTCTTACAGAAGTCTTATTATCAACTGGAACAACAAGTCCTGCCCTTGTTCCTTCTTCGTAAACACTTTGGTAATCGGGAAACCAAACGGACATTTCTTTTTGACGTTCTCTAAAAAATGACTTGTCGGCTTCTTTTGTAATTTCGTTTATTAACAGCTGAATTTGGTCGTTCACGCGGTTGATTTCTTCTTGTTTTGCCAAAAGTTTAGCAATATTTTCAATCGGAGTTCCGTTTAACCCCAACTCTTGTTTTATAAATTCTTGCAGTTCCATATTCATTTTATTATTGATTGTTCTTATGCTAAAAATCCCTTCCAAGTGGTCAATATATTGTTCGATTGCACTTCGCAAAAACACATCTTTCAGTTTTACGTCGGGCAATACTTTTTCTTTGAGCCACAGTATAATATCGTGATTAAAAGACAAGTTTAAATAGCGTTTTTGAAATTCGTCTTTGTATTTCCCCCAACTTTGTGCATCGGGTTCTTCGCGTCGAGGCGACAGATAAACAACAAAAATTTGTTCGTTTCTGAAGCCGTTTTCTTTGGTTTTATCAATGTAGCGTTCCAATTGCCGTTCTTGGTCGCCTGCATAATGTATCTTGTTTTCAATAATCAGTGCATACGTTTTATCTCTAATCCACAAGTCAATGCGTTCTGTTTCCTGCGTTATTGTCGGTTTTTCAATTTTGATATTGCTGAATAAAGCAGATTTTTGTTCAATCAGATATTCAATAAAACTTTCCAAAATATCAAATCGGCTATGAGGCGTTTTTTGTTGCAAAAGTTTTACTAAAATACGGCTGTGCGCGTTCTCATTAGCGTGCAGTTCATCAATAACGTTTATGTGATACGGCAATTTTGCTTTTGTTTTTTTGTGTAATTCTTCATATTGCCGCAAGAATGCGAAAAGGTATCTATATTCTCCCTGTTCCTGTAAAATCGCTTTATTGATAAAATCGAGTGTATTTTTAAATTTACTGTTCGTTTTTATACATTTGGACACATAATCTAATGTACTGTTAAGTTCGCTGTTCATCTCTAAATAATTCTTTAATTGATATAATTCGAGACATTTCCTTCGCTTGTTTAGTTGTTGTTTCTGCGAGATAACTGCTTAATTCTTTTGCAATAGCTTCCGATATTTTCATTCCTGTTTCAAGTTCAATCCACAGCCACTGACCGTTAGGATTACATTCTAAAAAAAAGTATTTATTGTCGGGCGTTACAATCATATCAAAACAGCCAAAATTAAGATTCATTCCTCGCAAATACATTGTGCAAAAATGGCGTATTTTTTTTGGCAATTCAAAAGGTTCGTGTTTTAGTCCGTAATCATATCCCTGCCGCCAATCAATTTTTCCTTTATCTTCGTCTAAAATTTGAGAGTCAATTTTGCAGGCAAAAACGTTATTTCCAACAACTGTTATTCGCAATTCAAATTGTTTTTCAATATAATTTTGCACAAAACTGACTGTTTGAGTGAACATTTCGTTAGGTTTTTCGGCAAGCAACGAAGATTTTACCTTTTGGGCATAAAATACATATTCGTATTCATCATTCAACCATATATTATCGTTTTCAATAGATTTAAGTACAACGTACTCATACTTTTCAGCAAAACGAACAATATCTTCTTTTCGGTTTGAAAAGCAAGTTGCAGGAACATTCATACCCAAATTTTGCGCCGTTCTCAGTTGGAGCATTTTTGAGGCACTTACTCTGTCGAAAACAGCACTGCCGATTGAATAAACATCTTTCAGATAATAGCGCAAAAAAGAGAGGAAACCGCGAGCCTCGTCCAAATTGTGTTTGTTGATTTCGGGTTTATTTTCTACAAATAATTCGTTCGGCAGTTCGGGGCGACGCTCCCAAACAGCAGTAACTTCGCTGCCTTTCAACTCAAAACCAGTTTTTGTGTTTTTGATATAAAAATCGGTTCCTGCTTCATTGCACCACCAATGAAACTGATAATTGGTAAGTAAAGCCTCCGTATTTAAGCGAAAGACAGAAATTTGTCTCTCGCTCAAATACTCAATTACAGGCGTTGGGTGAACGTCTTCTTTATTCGTGATAATTAAAATCATCAACTACGCATTTTTCTGGTCGTCAATTTCATTCTTTTTATCTGTTTGTCCTCTTTTTGAATTTGCACCTTTTTGCCCTGGTACGTTAATCCAAGTAGTAGAAGTTTTCAAACATTTTGTTCCCACTATTCGCATATCATAATATACGATTTGCGAAATTGAGTCATAAGTGATTGGAACTTCATTTTCGGCTTCCCGAATCTTTTCAGGTTGGGAAAATCCCATTAACAGTGGCATCGGTATGCCATTCCATCGATTTGCTTGATTGTAATACATAATCATTCGTTTTTTATTTCGCCTCCACTTTTGGCTATCGGCTTCTCCGTCTCGCTGGGCAGTCCGCAAACTTGCCTACAACGTCCCAGCGGCTTGGCGCAGTGGCGGCTTCCACTGAACTTGCTGCGGGAGAATAACGTGCAATTTCGCACAAAATTGTCTGCGGGATAACTGCCGCCATTGTGCCAAACCGCCCGTTGTGCGAAGCCATTTTTAATTCTCTTCTTAATACACTGCTCTATCAAATTTTTCGTTCAGTTTTGTGGTTAGTTTTGTGGTTATAATGAACATAACAAACATTTAACGCCATATAATTTTCATCGAAATATATTTCAATCCAATCAATATCAATCCATGTATTGATACCAATGATAAAATTGGGATTACGCTGTTTTGTTACAATTCTAATCTTTTTATCATTTTTAACTTGTTCAAAAGCCAAGGAGTCATATCTTTCAAAATGTTCAGGTATTATATAAAATTTTTCCAATATTTCATTTAATGATTTATCGTAAAAATTATAATTCTTTTCCAACCACAATGCCATTTTATATCTTGTATTACCTTTAACAAATCCGTCATCTGCAATGAAATATCTTCCATCAAATCCTCCACATTTTACCCACTTATCTTTGTCAAATGGCGTAGATTTATTACAGGAAACAAAACTGCAAATTATTCCCAGCAAAATAAACGTTATGTATTTTCTACTTTTTCCCATTTTCTCAAATTTTTCACAAAATTATTATTCTCGTTCCTCTGCCCATTATCACGCACTGTCGGCGGTTGCGCACAACGTCCGGCGGCTTGGCTGCAGGCGGGGGCATCGCAAAGGCGCGGACGAGAGCAAACAATGATGTTACCCACTCTCTGTAAACCG
>WRGS01000080.1 GCA_009787075.1 Paludibacter sp. | reverse complement strand
TTGTACTGCAAAAGTAATATTTTGTCCATAAAGTTGGACAAAATATGTCCACTTTTTTTTGTTTTTGTTCAAAATTATACCGTACTTTTGCCCCGTGATTTTTTAGTTAATAATTACTTTACTATTGCAGTGCGCAATGCAAAAACGAGGTGATTTAAAACAAAAAATTGCAAAAAATAAAAATAATGTTTAATAATTTTAATTAATTTTGTATATGGAAAAGATAAATCTTTATTCTCTAACCGAAGAAATGAGAACAACCGAGTTAGACAAAATACTTGGTGGTGGTGGTGCAAATCTTGAATTGGAAACTCCAATTGATGAAATTGATGTTGAAGCACGTATTGTAAGTGAAATCAATAATAAAAACAGTGTTGCTTCGTGTGTTTGTACTTATAAAAATAAACAAACACTTACAAATTCCAATTCTGTTGAGCTTTGCCGTTGTATATGTGTTTAACTTTAAAAAATTAACAAAAATGAAAAAAGTAGATTTAAATTTATTGTCTAAAGAAAATCTTGCACAAATACAGGGCGGTAATGATGTTAATTTCGCTACCATTGAAAACGAGATAACATCATCAACAACTCTAAAAGCCAAAAACAACAAAAATTCTATTGCAGGGTGTATTTGTGAATATTTAAATGCAAGTTCAATTACAAATACAAATAAGGCAACACAATGTTCGTGCGAATGTGTTTGGTAATCTTTTTAATAGAGATTGTTGTTCTGAAATGACAATCTCTATTTTTATTTTTTTAATGAGAGAAAATGAAATACGTTATTAACAAATATCTTTATTGTAAAGAGAAAGATGAAAAAATATTTATAGTACATATACTAAAAAATACTATCTTTACGTTAGATAAAAAAGATTATGATTTGCTGCGCCCTGAAACTTTACATGTTTTAGAAACAGAGAAACCTGATTTGTTTAAAAAAATGATATCAACAGGAATTTTAGTGCCTGCAGATATTGAGCAAAAGAAAATTTTTGAAATAAAGAATAAAGTTGAAATTTTTGATAACAGAGTATATCGTTTAACAATTAATCCTACTTTGGAATGTAATTTTCGTTGCTGGTATTGTTATGAAAAACACCCAAAAGGAAGAATGAGTGATAATATGCTTGATTGTGTAGTTAAGCATATTCAAAATAAAATTGAAAACGAAAAAATTGCAATGTTACATTTAGATTTCTTTGGCGGAGAACCATTTTTATATTACAATGAAATTATGCGCCCATTATTGCAGAAAGCCAAAGAATTATCAATAAACAATAATGTGGATTTTTTTGCGGGTGCAACAACTAACGGCTTTTTAATTACAGATGAGCAGATAAAAGAATTTAATGATGTAAAATTGAAAAATTTTCAAATTACATTAGATGGCAATAGAAATCAACATAACAAAATTAGATTCTCTGTAGGTAAAAAAGGTTCTTTTGATAAAATTATAGAAAATATAAATAAATTGTGTAAAATTCCAAGTATTGATATATTATTGCGAATAAATTATACGGAAGACACGTTAAAAAATATAGAAGAATCTGTTGTAGAATTAAGCCCAAAAGCGCGTGAGGTTGTAACTGTTAAATTTCAACAAGTGTGGCAAGATGTTTATAAAAATCAAATCAGCGCTGAAGATTGTGAACAACAATTTATTAATCTAGGATTTAAAGTTGAACAGTCGGAATTTAATTGTAAAGGGTATGTATGCTATGCAGATAAATTACAGCAAGCAGTAATAAATTACGATGGAAAAGTATATAAATGTACGGCGCGTGATTTCGCAACATATCCTGCTGACGGAAATTTATTAGAAAATGGAAATATTAAATGGAACAATGAATTGTTTATAAAACGCTTTTGTAAGGCTACTTTTGATAATAAATATTGTAATGCCTGTAATTTTTTGCCGATTTGTTATGGTCCCTGTAGCCAAAAAATCATGGAATTACAAGATGAAAATCATTTTGAAAGAATATGTTACAAAAACGGTATTATCAGTATGCTTGAAAAAGAAATAGAAAAATCTTAAAAATTTATTTATAATGAAAAAATACTTATTTGTGTTATTGGCATTATTTCTTTCATTGTCGTGTGTATTTGGTAAGGAAAAGAAAAAGTTGATGTTTTCAAACAAACAAACTATTACGTTTAAAATCAACGAAGAAGGCATCAACGAGTGGGTTATCACGCCTGAATTAAATCCTGATGTGCTTAATCTGTACAGCGCAAACGGGAAAGCGATGAAAGTTAAGTTTGTTTCCGATATTGATTCTGTAAGTTTCATTGTAAAGGCAAACAAACCCGCAATACATTTTGGCATCGTTTTGAACAAAAAAGATACCGCATGGACAGAAATCAATTTGACAAACAAAATTGCAAATACGCTTTCGGATAAAGAAAAAATATTCGCTTTAAGTTATTTTTGGAGTGAGGCAAAATATAATTTTGTTTTTATTGATAAATTGAAATTTGATTTCGACAGTTTGTATCAGGCATTTATTCCTGAAATTTTGAATACAAAAAACGATTTTGAGTTTTACGACAAAATGGAAATTTTTGCTGCAAGTTTAAAAGACTTGCACACAGGCATTTATTATAACGAAAACATTTATACTGATTATATTCCCATTAGCGCACGCTTTTTTGGAGAGCAGTTGCAAGTTGTATCTGTTAGAGATGATTTGGCAGAAAAAGTTCCTGTAGGCTCTATCATTTTGAAAATTAATGATTTGGAAACAAAAAAATATCTTGAAAAATTTATTTTGCCTCATATTATTTCTGACTTTGAACCAACGGTAAAAATGCTTGCGGCTTCAAGACTTTTCTCTTCTGATTTAATTTCAAAGAAAATAAAAATTACCTATAAAACTCCACAAGGACAAATACTTACAGCAGATTTGCCGCGCGATGGCAATTCAAAAAGCGGTAATCACATTGGCTACCACCCAAGTTATCCATCGCAACCGATAGAAATAATTTGGGAAGAAGGGCAAATTGCACGTTTGCAATACAATACATTTTACCCTTCCGAAAAACTTATTCCGCTTTTTGAAAGTATAAAAGACACTCTATACAATGCAAAAGGGCTGATTATAGACTTGCGTTACAATCGCGGTGGCAGTACCGATGTTGCCGAAAATCTTTTGCAATATATTATTAAGGATAAATATTTTCTTGAATTTGGTTATCAAACCCGCATAAACAATGGCTTGAAAAAAGCGCATGGCAATTTCGTTGAAGATTATGAAGATTTTTATAAAGACCGAGCATTTCAAACCTTTCCACCTGACACTGTTTTTATTGCCGACAGTGTGAAACGTTTTGATATTCCAACAGTTATATTAATTTCCGAACGGACTTGCTCTGCCGCCGAAGATTTTTTAATAATGCTAAAAGAGCGAGCGGACAGACCGATGTTTATTGGTCGAACAACAATGGGTTCAACAGGTTCGCCTCTGGTATTGAGCAAATGGAATGAAACAGGAATGGCGCGAATTTGCACCGTCCGCGTATTGTACCCATATTCTCAAAAACCTTTTATTGAAGGAATTGCGCCTGATATTTTGGTTGAATATTCTTTGGACGAATTGTTAGAATCCAAATACGATAAAGATGTGAAAATTGCAGCAGAATATTTGTTGAAAAAACAAGTAGAATAATAGCACCCAATGAAACCCCTCCTTCCTCTTTTCTTCTGCCTCTTGAGCCTGAGCCTTGCTGTTTCCGCTCAAAGCTCTTGGACTTTAGAGCATTGCATTTCTTATGCAATAGAAAATAATATTTCTGTCAGGCAGACGGATATTGCGCGGCAAGCGGCAGAGAGCGGTTTAAGTATGGCGCGGGCGGCATTTTTGCCTGCTTTAAACGCTTCTGTGGGGCAAAACTGGAATTTTGGGCGCACACAGGTTGCCAGCGGTCTTTATGAAAATCAGACGCAGTCCAATACAGGCTTTTCGGCATCTGCCGCTTTGCCGCTTTATGCAGGCGGGAGGCTTGTAAATACTGTTGCCAAGGCAAAACTCGATTTGCAGGCGGCGTTTTTCAATACTCAAAAA
>WRGS01000079.1 GCA_009787075.1 Paludibacter sp. | reverse complement strand
CGCATACTGCTGTACCTCTGGCGGCAGATTTTCCAATTCCTGCTGCACTTCGGGCGTAAATTGATACTGTCCCATTTGTTGCTGCAAATCTTCGGGCATTGCGCTCGGAGTAAATTGCTGCCCCTGCTGCGCCGCTTGCTGCGCCTGCTGTTTCATTTGCGCAATATAATTCTGCATCTTTTCTTTAAAAGGAAATTCCCCAACGTCCAATGCCATCTCCATTTGCTCAAAAGGAAGTTGAATCATGTTCATCAGGGTTTCGTTTATCATAAGGCGGTACGCGGGCGTATTTGTGTTTTCGGCGATAGATATTTCAAAATCTATATTTTTTACCGCCTCGCGCGTGTATTTCTGCATCTTGCCGCGGGCTTGGTCAAAAATATATCTGTTATCTTCGTAATATTGCTGAATAAGTTGCACAATCATTTTACACATCCGCCGTGCAAACCCGTTTATTGCATCATACACTCCGTTCAAACTCGTTACACTGTTCTGGCTCTGCTGCGCGTACATCATAGCAGGAGTGCCAGCCGTTGGCGGTTGCCCCTGCAATGCGCCGTAAACTCCGCTTACTTTCTCTGCCAAATTCAAATACATTGTTATCATATTCAAAGGGGCGAATGCCTGCTGTATCGTACTTACAAAGTTAGGGGTGGGAAAACCTGACTCTTTTGCCTCATAATCAACAACAGCGTTGTAAGAGGTTAGTGCGTTCTCGTAATATTCGCGCGGATTATCGCCCATAGCCTGACGCGGCATAAAAAGCAGATTTTTTGCGCTGTATTTTATCAAAAGTTGCGTAATCGCCGCCGTCTGATTTACCTGTTTCTGAGCGTCTATGCAGTCTTTGATAAATGGGTATATCTTCCCTATAAAAAATTCGTAAATCTCAAAAACAATGCTCGGCTGTCCGTGCCAGTAGGGATTTTCCTTTTCAAAAAGCACATCGCCGTATGGAGTTAAATAATAAAGTTTTGTTATGTTCTGAACATTCCAATTATAATCAAGCAAAAGCATATCTTCCAACGCTATACCCAACGCCGACTGTTCTGCCATTCTGCGCTCGTTTTCCGCTATCAATTCCGCTTCTGTGCTTTCTATGTCAAAATAATACGTGCCTTTGTATCTGTCGTGTATCTCATAGCCCTCGCGTTCCTCAACATTCCATATCTTGAAAATGCGGGCAAGTCCGTAACTCTCATTGTCCTGTAAAAAAAAATCTTTCTCCTGTCTTTTATCGGTAAATGTTTCTACCCAATTCATTGTCCGCTCGCGTTGCACATCGCTGTACAGGGCGCGGATTTTTGCCGCACGCGCGGGGCTGCCGTCAGAAAACATACTAACAACATCGCCTATGCTCTTGTCTATAAAATAACCGCTCAACGCACAGTCTTTAAAGCGGTTGTCGGTCATTGTGTTGTCTATGAAAATATTGAAAATATTTATTGCGTCAAAATAAACATCGGCATCGCCGCCGCGATTTGCCCACGTTACGTCTGCCGCCGCAAATGCGCTTATCATTAATTGAACAAGTTGAGAGGCTGTAAATTTGTGATATTCATTTTTGCGCAATACCGCGTGAAGCGTAGTTGTCAATATCTCGCTCTGTTGCTGTCCGTTGTCTTTCTGTGCTATGCAAACAGGCAAAGTTTTATTATTAAGCCAGTTGCCTACAACAGTGCGTATAATATTTCTGATAATATTATATTGCGGTGGGTTTAATCCCTGCTGTTCGTATGCTCTGCGCTCGGTTATTCTGTCTTTAATACGCAAACGCCCCGCGCTGTCTTTAAAATAAACAGGAGTTTTGTCGCTGTGCTGGTCGCCATAAACAAATTCTTCGTTGCGCCTTATGTCTTCGCGCAAAGTTTGCAAGGAGTTCCAAGCATTAAAACAAGACATCAACAAGTCCTGCTTGTTCTTAAATGGCGGGGCTGTAATACTCTTTTCTATCGCCGTTTTTTGCGCTTGCTTTTGACTTTTGCCGTAAGTTTGAGCATATAATGATATTGTCCTGCCGTTTGATTGCATAATTTTAAAAATAAGCACAAAAAAACAACATTTTAATTTATTTTTTTGCCCACGATAAAAAAACTTTCTGCTGCCTTTTGCCCACGATAAAAAAACTTTTGCCTGCAATAAAAAAAACTTTTACAATTCACAATTAATAAGATATTTTTGTGATTCAATAGTTCAATTGGAATAATAAAATGGGAAAATCAAAAGGAACAAAAAAAACAGGCGGACGAGCAAAAGGTACGCCTAACAAAATTACAAAACAACTCCGCGCTGAATTTGAAGATTTCATTGCTGAAGTATTACCCGATTTAAAAACAAATTGGAAAAATCTCGACGATGAAACAAAATGGAATATCCTTCTTAAGATGTCTAATTTTGTTATTCCAAAAAAACAGGAAAACGAAATAAGTTTTGATAATGTTCTCAAATTTAAAGAAAGTCAGGAAAAAATTAATCAACTGTTTTGATAATCTTATATTTCAATTCTTAATCTTTTATCTTCAATCTTCTATCTTCCAATAATTAATTTTTTCTACTTTATTCTACTTTAGATAAATTTCTCTGTTTTCTGTCTTTTACAATTATCATTAAACAATTAATAATCAATAACTTACTGCTCTTTTATCAAAATTCTCTGTTTTATCAAATATACAGTTTGCCTGCTGCAAGCGTCTATTTCATAGCCGCCTGCTCTGGCAGGCATAAGGCAAGCAGCCGCACATAAAAACCCCCTCTACTTTGGAGAGGGGGCAAGGGGGTGAGGTGTATGCCTTGTGGAGAGGGGGTAAGGTGATGGTGGCTACTATAAACCCGCCAAAAATTTTTATAACTGCTTGATTTTCAATAACTGTTAAAATTACCTGTATTGATTTTCAACGCTTTATGCTCGCCCTTATGGGCAAATCCCTGTCTATTAATAACTTATATTTTAACATTTAACTCATAAATACCTGATATTTAACCTTTTACTATTCGTGCTTTCGTCCCTTTACCTTTCGCGCTTTCATCTTCTACATTCCTTCCACTGCCTCTCAAACAATTCTCTGTATTCGCGTTCCTGCATACTTATTATATTACGGAAGTTGTAACTGTGCTTGCTCTGCCAGTCGCGGCAAAATTCCGATATTGTCCGATACTGCTTTGCCGTTATCCTGCCCGCTGTAAGTTCTGTCTTTGCACGCGCTATTACTGTGCGCGTATCGTTGTCTGCCTCAAAAATCTCTCTGGCGCGTTCTACCTCGCTTTTCCTCGCGCCCTTTTCGGCGCGGATTTCACGCCTGAATATCAGCCCGCGCCATTGAAGATGGAACTGCTGACAAAGACGCTGTATATTTTCGTCCGTAAAAAACGTGGTCGCGTTCTCATTATGCCGCTTATATACTGTCTCTATGCGTAATATCCATTGTCCGTCTATTTTATTGCGCTCGCCAGATAACAGCATTTCCACTTTCTCTGCTCTGCGCTTTTTTCTATTCACTTCCCAACCTTTGTCATATATCTTAAAATAACGCCGTATATCATCGTGCTTCTCTGTGGTCTTTTGGCGGTTGATGCGGTAGTTGGCATCTATATACATCAACTTAAAGCCGTTGATGCGTTCGCAACGCTCTATAAACTCCAAAGGGTCGTCGCTTACGGCAAAATTCAAACCTATTTCAAAATATTTTATTCTAACTCGCTCTTTCACAAAGCCGTTCTCAAAAAGCAAACTCTCAAAAGCAGACTTCGCCTCGCTTATGGTAAAATCCAAATAATTCCTGTGCTTGCCATTAGTAAGCCAGTCGAACCACTTATGCAGCGATACCGATAATTTTACTCTGTTCTTGCGAATAGAAATATTTACTCCTGTAATATTCTTAAAATCGCCGCTTTTGTATTCCACAACCACACCTTTACTGTTTGTAAATGCTTCCAATGCGTGAATGTGCGCCAAATGCGCACACTCCGCATCAGAACATTGAACCTGTATGGTGATCTTGTCAAACATTTACAGCGTTCACTTCTTTGCGCTCACACTTCAATTATTGCTAA
>WRGS01000078.1 GCA_009787075.1 Paludibacter sp. | reverse complement strand
GATAACAGACGTTTTGCCTGTCCGCTAATTTTTGGATAAATTTTTTCTTTAACAATTCCTGTAGTTTCTGCCGAGAAAAGATGCGACCCTGTAAAACCAAAAACCTGCAAAACCGCTAACGAAATTACAATAATTCCAAGTCCGCCAATCCAATGAGTCAAACTGCGCCAGAGCAAAATGCTTTTCGGCATTATTTCAACATCAGGTAAAATTGAAGCGCCGGTGGTTGTAAAACCCGAAACAGTTTCAAAAAAAGCGTCTGCAAAACTTGAAATATTGCCGCTTAACCAATAAGGCAACAATCCAACAAACGAAAAAACTACCCATGTAAGCATTACAACCAATGTTCCTTCGCGTTTGCCGATTTGCCCTGTGCTGCTTTGCCCGAAAAAAATCCCTAAAACTCCTAACACAAAAGCAACCTGAAAACACAAAAGAAAATGCCACATTTCCTTTTCTTTTAAAAAAAATGCTGCCCCCGCGCATAAAAGCAAAAAAACGCTTTCAAGCAGAATCAATGCACCCAAAATCCTGCTTACAAGGCGGATATTAATAACTTTTGAAGTAAAATTATCCATCTGTCAATATCACTATTTCACCAAATTTCTGCTTTGCAAACAAAGAATCCTGTTCTGTTGCCTCATATTCACCGTACCAGCAATAATCAAAAACTAATGATACTTCACGAAAAATTGCTCGCAAATCGATATTGCTAATTTCGTAAGCATATTCGTAATTTGTTTTTTGATATTGATAATCGATAAGTTGCTTGCCTGAAAGATATTTTAAAATTTTCAGATAAACAAACCTTACCGCAAGCCTGAAATTGCCTGCAGTCAAAGCATTTTCAATCAGTTTGTCTAAATCGGTTTCGGCAAGGTTGCGTTCAACTTCATCAACAAGAACGGTTGCGTCGTCGCCTCTGCCAATGGTTTTACGGAATTTTTTGAAAAAAATCACTGCGCCAATCACAATCATCACCACCAGCAACGCAGAAAGCATAATCCACAAAATTTGACGCCCAGAAAGAGACTCAGCGCGCAAATCCAAATCAAAAAGTTTGTTAAGAAAATTAATAATTTTCCTCCAAATATAAGCAAAAAACTGCTCAAAAATATCTGGTTCTTCAATTTGTTCGTTGTAATTAAAATCGTTGCCTGTGTAAATTTGAGAAGGCGGTTGCGGCAGTTCGCGCGGGGCAATAGCCGATTTATCGTAACGCAACTGCTCGGCTGCCGCATTACAAAATATTGATATACAAAATATTAATATAAAAAATATTTTTCTCAAAAATGCCTTAATTTAATCGTTAAGTTTTCCAATTTCATCAATTTCTTTGTTCGCCCTAACTCCCTGTTCTTTTTCTATTTCTGAAAAATAAAAAATTGATATACCTATGAATAGCACAGAATAGAGCATATATGCGCAAGCCATCCCGATAGACATAACTGCACTGCTCAACAACATAAGAAAAGAAGCGCTTTCCATTCCGCTGGACAAACCTGTAATCGTACCTGCAAATATCAGTACATAACCGGGAATCAGAAAAATGTATGAGGCAGCCCCAACAATCAAAACAATCACAAACACAAATCCTAAAGTTTTCCAGAAAATTCCGCGCGTAAAATTATAACTTCCTGAAAAAGAATCTCTTATGCTCTCATCGCCAACGATAATGAAAAGCGGGAAAAATGCAAATTTAACTCCTAAAAATATTACGAGCAATATACAAATTATTATTATTAAAAACGCAAATAAAAATGTATAACCTATTACACTGCCCAAACTCATTGTAACAAATGTAAATAAGATTATGAATGCTATCACTGCCAAAATAATAATAAACAATGCGCCGATAATTTTCCAGAAATATTTTTTACTTTCCTGCCAAAGCATAGAAACAGTAATTTCGCGTTCTTTGTCTTCGCGGTAAAGTTTTATATATGAATATGTTACATTCATTATCAGCGTAACGGAAATAATTGCAGTTAAATAAAACAGAATCATTCCGCCAGACACTCTGGCGCCTAAGCTACCACCATATCTGCCTACAGAATCTGTAACAATTAATGATAAATAATTTTTCCAAAATAAAAATCCAGCAATCATTGCCAGCAATAGCGCAGGCGAGGCGATAAAGAACAGCCCTTTTAAAAGCGGCTTAAAGTTTTGGCGCAGAAACGAAAATGTGTCGCCAAGCATTTCCGAAAAATTGCGCATTTTGTAAAGTTCAATTTTTTCTTTCATTTTTTTATATTTATTTTGATTATTAATTTTACTCCATTTTCCTATATAAATAAAATGTAATGTTTATTTTTCATATTTTTTTATAATTATAAATCTGTTTTGATAATTGACGCTTTAAATTTTCTGGGATAAATTACATAATAAAATACTATTATACAAAAAGTTATGCCGATAAATGCCCACGCGGCAAAAAGCGGCATTTGTGAGTGCCGAGTAACAAAACTTTCCAAAAAAGCGGCTACAAGAAAAAACGGAACGGTGCTGAAACATATTTTTGCTCCGTCCCAAAAGCCGCGCCGCACCGATTGCAACCGTGTAAATGTTTTTGGGAAAAGAAAACTTTTGCCCAAAATAATTCCCGCTGCACCGCAAACAATGATTACAAAAATTTCAAACACGCCGTGAATCCAAATTATTGAGTTTGCCCGCAATCCTACATCGTATTGAACCAAAAAACTGTCTAAACTGCCAAGCATAATGCCGTTATAAAAAAGCATATAAATTGTAAAAATCGGCGTAAAAATTCCCATAATAAAACATCGAAAACCAACGATGATATTATTCAACGCAATGCCAATAAACATTAACACAGCATTTTGCTGATGATAAACTGCCATAGGGTCGCCGTTTCTGATATTTTCTATTGTCATATCCACATAACCATCGGGAAGAATTAATCTTGTAAAGTCAATATCCTGATACGAAGAGAAATAACCAATCGCCCCCGATAAAAAGAAAATTAAAAACGATGCCAACAGTTCTTTTTGATAATTTGCAAAAAGCGCGGGCAATTCCTTTGTCCAAAATGTAATAATTCGGCTTGATTTTTCTTTTTTATTTTTATAAATGGAAAAATGCGCCTTCTGAGCAAGATTATTAAGATATTGCGTTATCTTACTTTTGTTGTAATATGTTTGCGCAAAACTTAAATCGTTTATAATCTGCAAATAGCAGTCTGCCATTTCGTCTGGCTGCAAAGTATCTGAACGTTTGAGCATATTTTCAAACTCAAGCCATCGTTCTTTGTTTTTCTTAACAAAAGCCGCTTCCCGCATAGATTTTTAATTTTGCTGCAAAATTACACAAAAATTATATAATTGACGATTTACCAACTGGCAAAAATACAGAAATTTTTCATGCAAATTCCTGTACTTATCTTGCAACAATGTTTGTTAATTGTTAGTGATTTATTGTATGTTATTTATACTCAATATTTCACCTATCATTTCGGCATAGTAATACGGCAAATTTAGCAGTGTATATTTTTTACCGCTTTTGAGTTCTATGATGTCTTTTTGCAAAGGATTATTCCAAAATCGAATAGCAAAATCGTGTTTTGACGCTTCCATAAACAGGTGCATTGACTTGATTTTGGCACTGTGTCCCGATTTGACTTCAACAGGAACGATTTGACTTTCAGTTTGAACAACAAAATCAAGTTCGGCTTGTGAATTTTTGGCATCTCGTACCCAAAAATTCCGTTGGGCTAAAACAGAATTATTATGAGACATTATTTCCTGTCCGACAATATGTTTAGCAATTTTTCCTTTCCAAAGTTCGCTAATATCCTGTGTGC
Source organism: Paludibacter sp. (assembly GCA_009787075.1). Classification (GTDB taxonomy): domain Bacteria; phylum Bacteroidota; class Bacteroidia; order Bacteroidales; family Paludibacteraceae; genus WRGS01. Next base: position 223 of record WRGS01000078.1, on the reverse strand, counting down.
CAAATAGTTCTAATTGATTTTTTGCCACATAATTCACAATTCCCGTGTCGCACCAAAGAAGTTTGGGCGATTTTTTTAAATCGGGAGCAAGCGGAACATCGGTTATAACGGTCGGATAACAGAGTTCCAAAAGCATTGCTTTTTCTAATGTTCTAAACGCCTCCCCGACTTCCCGCGATTTGTAATTTGATTCTCCAAAGCATTCAAATTTAATACGTTGTCC
>WRGS01000077.1 GCA_009787075.1 Paludibacter sp. | reverse complement strand
CCCCTGTCTTCCGCACAGAGCAACTTCTCTATTGGCTGACTGTCGTGTACTTCCGCACTGGTAACTTCGTAGGTGTCTATAAGTTTACTTTTGGCGTCTATCTTTGCATGGTCTTTGTATCCATAAAACTTCTCCCCCCTCTTTTCTGTCCAGCGGGCATCAATATCCTTTTGACGTTTCTTATATGGATTATCATCCCATAAATCATGACCTGCGCCTGACTTGATTATTTCGTTTTCTTCCTTCTTATTTCGCTGACGGGGGACTTCTACAAAACTGGCATCGATGATTTTGCCTTCATTAACAAATAGCCCAAGAGCATCTAAATAGCTGTGAAACTGATTAAACAGTGTCTCTTCCAAATTCTTTTCTATCAAAGTGTTTTGAAATAAACAAATAGAACGGGCATCCGGAACTCGGTCGCCGCTCGACAAACCCAAAAATTCTTTGAAACTCAACCGGTCATTGATCTGATATTCTACCTGTTCATCACTCATGTTATAAAATCGTTTGAGCAATATTATCTTGAACATCAGCACTACATCGTAGGGCTTGCAGCCCGCATTACTCTTTCTATCATGCTTGAGCATATTATCCTCAAGTTCCATCCTAAATATTTCAAAATCAATTACTTTATTCAATTTCTCCAACGGATTCCCTAATTTGGATAGTTTTGTTCCGGTTTCCTCTTTATCAAATAATCCGATATGGCCGCTCTGTTTATATTTAAATAGTGACATAACTGCTATTTTTTTATACAAAGATACAACTTATTTTCCTGAATAGCAAATGGTTAATTTTTAGAAGTGCCCTAAAATAAAACGAGGCTGTTTAAAAAGGGCAGTCTCGTTCTTTACTTTTAATTTGTGGAGCTGGAGGGAGTCGAACCCTCGTCCAAACAAGGAACAAATATGCTTTCTACACGCTTATCTCCGCTTTAATTTTCGTGTGCGGGCAAGACCGAAGCCACCCGACCGCACCTTATCCTCTAAAGTTTCATCGGAAGTTTGAGGCAACTTCACAACTATCTTCGATTTTACTGCACCTCTTTATCAAACTGCCTCGAAGCGCGGGCGTTTGAGAGATGTCTCGTTTCAGCACTTGCGCCGAAATTAAGCCGAAATCTACTATACTTCAATTAGGCAGCGAGAGCGTAATTATTTTCGCCAATTAATTTTTTAAGAACCGAGTTTTACGAGCCGCTTTCTCAATGCTCGACGTGCTTACATATCCTTTCTACTTGCTGTCAAAACCAAACAGCCCCAAATTTCAATTTACAATTTAATTTTTTTTGAAAGGACAAAAGTACAAAAACTTTTTAGAATAATAAAAATCCAGCCCTTTTTTACAAAAAACAAAAAAGCAGAAGCGAAAAACTTCCGCCTCTGCAATCAACATAAATAAAATAATTCATTATCTCTTATTTTCTTCTCTTGGCGGACGCGGCATAAGCACGCGCATTGAAAGTTTGAATTTGCCTGTTTTTTCGTCAATATCAAGCAGTTTCACTTTTACAATGTCGCCTTCGTGGATGCCAGCCTGTTCAACAGTTTGCAGCCGCTGCCAATCCATTTCCGAAATATGCAACAAACCTTCTTTGCCCGGCATAAATTCTACAAATGCGCCATAAGGCATAATAGATTTAATTTTTGCTTCATAAACTTCGCCGACTTCGGGGATTGCCACAATGCCTTTAATCATAGCAACAGCAGAATCAATTCCCGCTTTGTTGCTCGAAGCAATTTCAACGCGTCCCTGGTCGCCAATTTCTTCAATAGCGATAACAGTACCTGTTTCCGCTTGCATATTTTGAATAATTTTGCCGCCGGGACCAATCACTGCGCCAATCATTTCTTTTGGAATAAACATAACCACAATGCGTGGTGCGTGAGGTTTGAGGTCGGCGCGCGGCTCGGCAATAGTTTCGGTAATTTTATCCAAAATATGCATACGTCCATCGCGTGCCTGCTTTAATGCTTTTTCAAGAATTTCGTAAGAAAGTCCATCAACTTTAATATCCATTTGCGTTGCGGTGATGCCATCGCGCGTTCCTGTAACTTTAAAATCCATATCGCCGAGATGGTCTTCGTCGCCCAAAATATCTGAAAGAACAGCAAAATTTTTACCTTTATTTTCAGAAATTAATCCCATTGCAATGCCAGAAACAGGTTTTTTAATCAGAACTCCCGCGTCCATCAACGCCAAAGTTCCTGCGCAAACCGTTGCCATTGACGATGAGCCGTTTGATTCCAAAATATCGGAAACAATGCGCACAACATAAGGATAATCTTCAGGAATCATTGGTTTTAACGCTCTATAAGCAAGATTTCCGTGTCCAATTTCGCGGCGACCAATTCCACGCGAAGCACGCGCCTCGCCTGTAGAAAAAGGCGGGAAATTATAATGCAACAAAAATCTGTCTTTGCCTTGTACAAGTGCATCATCAACAATTTTTTCATCAAGTTTTGTTCCCAAAGTAACCGAAGTGAGCGATTGCGTTTCGCCGCGTGTGAAAATTGCTGAACCATGAGGACCGGGCAAATAATCTACTTCGCTCCAAATCGGGCGAATTTCGGTTGTTTGCCTGCCATCCAAACGTTTTCCTTCGTCAAGAATCGAACGGCGCATTGCCTCTTTTTCTACTGCGTGATAATAGCGGTTTATCAGCGGTTGCTTTTCAGCCAAAGCGGTTTCATCAAGATTTAAACTTGCAATATATTCTTCTTTTACTTTTTCAAAATTTTCGCTGCGAGAGTGTTTGTCTGTATTACAGGCAGTTGCAAGCGCGTATGCTTTGTCGTAGGTTTTTTTCCAAACATCTTTTTTCAAATTTTCGTCATTAACTTCGTGGCAATATTCGCGTTTTTGTATTTTGCCAACTGCTTTCATAAGTTCCAACTGCACAAGGCAATGTGATTTTATTGCTTCGTGAGCCACTTTTATTGCTTCAAGCATATCGGCTTCAGAAACTTCTTTCATTTCGCCTTCAACCATCATAATATTGTCCAAAGTTGCTGCAACAATAATGTCAATATCCGCATCTTCGAGTTGAGCAAAAGTCGGATTAACTACAAATTTGCCATTAATTCGCGCTACGCGTACTTCCGAAATAGGTCCGCCAAAAGGAATATCCGACACAGCCAAAGCCGATGATGCAGCCAATCCTGCAAGCGCATCGGGCATATCAATGCCATCGGCAGAAAAAAGTGTAACATTTACAAATGTTTCTGCGTGAAAATCGTCAGGAAAAAGCGGACGTAAAGCCCTGTCAACCAAACGTGAAACAAGAATTTCATAATCAGAAGAGCGCCCTTCGCGGCGAGTAAAACCTCCGGGGAAGCGTCCATTGGACGCAAATTTTTCTTTATAATCCACAGAAAGCGGCATAAAATCCGTTCCGGGAACTGCATCTTTTGCTGAACAAACCGTTGCAAGCAACATCGTTTTGCCCATTGTTACCATCACCGCGCCGTCTGCTTGCTTGGCGAGTTTGCCTGTTTCGATGGTAATTGTTCGTCCATCGCCAAGTGTGATGGTTTTTGTAACTACATTCATTTTAAATTACAATTATTTTTTATTACTTTATATTTTTCGGGCGCAAAAGTACAAAAAATAATTGAGAACTGAAAATTAAGAAATGATGTTTTTATTCAAAACGTAAATGTTTGATTGTTCGGCTGTTGTGAATCAGCGAAACGAGAGATTTAATGCCAATTTTTAAATGTTCTTCTACAAAATTGGCGGTAACTTCGCGGTCGCTTTCTTCGGTTTTGATGCCGTCGGGTTGCAGAGGCATATCAGAAACCAGCAGTAACGCGCCTGTGGGAATACTGTTGTAAAATCCTGCTATAAAGAGCGTTGCTGTTTCCATGTCAATAGCCATAGCGCGTGTTTGCCGCAAATATTCGCGAAATTTTACGTCGTGTTCCCATACGCGCCGATTGGTTGTAAAAACAGTTCCTGTCCAATAATCTTTACCAGAATCGCGAATATTTGA
>WRGS01000076.1 GCA_009787075.1 Paludibacter sp. | reverse complement strand
GAAAAGCAGGGACTTCAATCGCTGCCTATTGTTCTGATAATTTCGTTTTTTATCGGCGCGGTAATCACAATTCAAATGAGGCTAAATACTGAAAATCCGCTTTTGCCCAATTACCTGACAGGCTTGGCAACGCGCGACACAATGCTTTTAGAATTTTCATCAACAATTCTTTGTCTGATTTTGGCAGGAAAAGTCGGCTCAAATATGTCTTCCGAAATCGGCACAATGCGCATCACTGAACAAATTGATGCGCTGGAAGTAATGGGAATAAACTCGGCAAATTATTTGATTTTGCCGAAAATTGCCGCTTTTATGACAATGATTCCGTTTTTGGTAATTATTTCAATGGCAATAGGGATAATTGGCGGTTATATCATCACTTTTACGGGCGTAATGGTGCCAGCCGATTATATTAGCGGAATTCAGTATGCGTTTATTCCGTATTATGTTTTTTATTCAATAGTAAAATCCGTTGTTTTTGCGTTTATAATTTCGTCTGTATCGTCTTATTACGGCTATTATGCACGCGGCGGCGCATTAGACGTAGGCAAGGCAAGCACAAACGCAGTTGTCAATTCAAGCATCATTATTTTGTTTTTCAATCTTTTATTAACAAATTTAATGCTGACATGAAGAAAAAACGGAGTGCTGTCAATAAAACCAATAGTGAAGATAAAATTTAAAAAAAAATGAAAAATTTAAAACCAAACGAACAAAGAGCCAAGAAGGCAATCATATTGATTTGGATTGTTTTGGCATTGGAATAGTAAGTCTTGTTTTAAACTATATGCATTATGATTTACTTCAAACCGTAGCCAATGGTGGTTTGATTTACAATAAGACAGCAACAAAGGCATTTTTTAAAATAGAATTGATTCTTTGCACAATTTACTTTATTTTCTATTCTATTTCAGTCATTACTTTTATTATGTGGTTTAGAAGGGCATATTTCAACTTGCACCAAAAAGTTAATCATCTCTCTTATTCAGAGGGTTGGGCAGCAGGAAGTTGGTTTGTTCCAATTATAAATTTGTATCGTCCATACCAAATAATGAAAGAAATATATATTGAAACAAAAAAACTTTTTTAAAAAAAAGGATTTTCTCATAAAGTTGATTATTCTACAAATTATGTAAAATGGTGGTGGTTTCTTTGGATAGTTTTAGTAATTTTTATTTCTATGTTTAATTTTAAATTTAAAAGTGCTGATACCATAGATAATCTTATAATTACCTTAATTGCACAAATGGTTTTAGAAATATTAAGTATTCCTTTAGCATTAATTACTGTGAAAATAATAAAAGATTACTCGAAAGTAGAACCGCTATTGGCTCAAATTAGTGATGAAGAACCTGAAATAAATAATGAAAATAAATCACTATACAATTCTTACTTTCCAATTAAAAATTAATGCTTTTAATTTTTGATTTGAAAAAATTCGCATCGCCGTTTGTTCCGCCATTTTCGTTGCCTGAAAAGATGCGATAAAACGGGCAATTTCCCCAATTAGCAGGCTTGTCAATAATTGCCATATCTTCGCCTGTATCATTGGCAATATATTGAGAAATCATTGAATGCCAAGTGTTTATGCGAGCAATACTGCCTTCTGTTTTAAAAAGTTCATTGTTTTGAGCAAGTTCTTTGATATAACTTTTATATTTCTCTTTATATTCGGGAATAGACATAATTTTGCGCATCAACATTCGCTCGCCGCTCAAATCGCCCCATTCAAGCATATTTTGCGTACCCGCGTTGCTCATCAAATGAGACGTTCCCAAAGTGTTGTCGTAATCGTATGGAATAAAATAAAATTTCCCGTCTCCATCAAAATAAAAATAATAATTATTTGTATTATTCCAATAATCGTCCCACATTCCAACCATAACATTAACAGCATACGCCCGCAAAAACAAATCAATTTCAACTCTTTCTTCCAAGTAACTTTTAAGTTGCGCGCTTCCGCTCGGCAACGGATTCATATTGTTAACAAAATTTTTCAACTGCGTTCTTGCAATATCAAGTTGCTTTTTGTTTGTTTTCAAATCATAAACGAAACTTTCTGATTCAGCAGCATTCAGCGACACTTTTTCAACCCCGATAAGATTATCAGCCATACTCGAAGGGCTAAGATTTGCACCCCAATTCGCTTTCCAAAGATTGCCGCTATGGGAAACAAAATGTCCTGATTTTTTGCGGTTTTCTACGAACGAATCGTTTATGCCTTCAAGCAAAACATAAACGCCAAAATAGGCAGGATTTGGGTCGCCTTTTACATTGATTGTCAGGCGCGTATATGCAACGCGCGGTGCGGTATAAACACCAAAACGGCGAAATAAATCATAACAATAAATCTCGCGGCAATAAGCGGCATCGTCTTTATGCCATTTTAATGTAATTCTGTCGTTCTCACAAAAAAGAGCATTTTTTTCGTATTCGCCAAATTTTACAACAAAATGGCAATGATGCCAATCGGGATTTTGTGCATTATGCAATTGTCCATAACCGCCTTCGGGACGTCGGCGCGAAGTATTACCGCGCATACGCAAACCAACACGGTTGAGCACAAAAGTTTGTCCGCCTTTTTTATATGTAAATTTTGCAGGAACACACTCTTCATTGTACGGATTTTGGTCAAAATAACTTAAAAAATCATTCCAGTCAGACGGCTCAACATCAATCCGTATCTCCGAAACAGTTTGCATATCAAATAGATAATCTGAATTCAGTTCTGTTTTTATCGTGTCGGGTTTTTGCGTTTCAGGTTCATTAATGGGTGCATTTTCAGGTTTGCAGGAAAATAAAAATATTCCGCATAAAAATAAAATTGATAAATAATAATTTTTCATTGTGTTTTAAATTTTTTGCAAAAATACAAAAAAAAAATTAATGATATATATTCATATTTTGTTAAAAAAACTGTTCGTATAATTATTTAAAAATCAAGCAGTTAAAAATCAATAGTAAAACCATAAAATATTAATTTAATTCCTTTCATTTACTTAGAAAAAAATACTGTCTTAAAAATAAAACAGTATTTTTAATTTTCTAAAAATCTCATTATGATTAAGACACGTTAATTTGTAACAATCGCTCCTGCCGCTATTGCGGGATTTGCACTGTTGCACGATGGAGTTGCCAAGCCAAATTCGCCTGTACCATTCGGACAGCGCGAGAATGAATATGACGGTGGACCTGCATAATCTGGAGTACAGTTATCGCCAAAATTACGCCCTTCTAATGTTCTTGCAAAAAAGTCAATAATTAATGCGCCGTAAGGTGATTTTAATTCAAATTTTACTATTTTCTTAGTAGAAATACCGCTTGCTCCTGTATATTCATTTGCGCCAGACGCGCCGCCTGATTGCGCTATTGTATAAAAGCCGTGCGCTGCAATTGAAATGTCGCCGCCAATCCACCAAGTTGAAGATTCGTCTTTTATAAGCATTACGCCTTCCAACGAAATAGGATTTGAAGAATTGTTATAAAGTTCTACAAATTTTCCGTTGCCGTCCACTTCATTTATTATTAAACCTGTATAATCACCAATTTGAATTGGGGTTTGCGTATTGTTGGTTGCGCCTCTGGTCGGTTTTTGAATGCCAAAAGTTTCCGAACCATCGGGATTGCGTGCGTATGCCTGATCCGGCGTAAGAGAACCAAATACAATATGGTCAATCATAATACCTTCGGCATTTTCCAAATAAACCTGATCGCCGTCTCTACTAAGTCCAAAACCACCTTCAACATCAACTTCCACAACAAGAAAGCCGTGAGGAGCAATTTTTGTACCTTTGGGAAGAATTACAAATTCTGATTTATCTTCTTTATCATAGAGCATAAAATCGCCCAAATCACCTTCTACATCTGAATTGTTGTAAAGTTCAACCCAATCATAATCGCCATAATTTGTGCCGTCTGATGCCAAACTTCCACCGCGTGAATACGCCTCGTTAATTACTATTACTGCCGTTGGCTTCGGCTCGTAACAATCACTT
>WRGS01000075.1 GCA_009787075.1 Paludibacter sp. | reverse complement strand
GCAGTTGTGTTTATTGCATTAAGTACCAAAGCAGTACAAATGCAAATTGTACGTTACGCCGAGCGCGAGCTTTCTGAAAAACTCGGAACGGAAGTAAAAATAGGCGGGGCGTATTACAAATTTTTTAGTAATATTTCGTTGAACGATGTTTATGTGCAATCGCTTGAAAAAGATACACTTGCATACATTGGCGAAGCGCAAATGCGCTTCAGTTTTTTAAAACTTTTTCAAAATAAATTTGTTGTGCATTCGCTTTATCTCAACAATCTTTATGGAAATATGAAAGTTGATTCGACAGGAACAAATTTTGATTTTATAATAAAAGCGTTTGAAAAACCAAAAACAGACACAAAAAAAAGCAATTTTGTTTTAAATATAAATAAAATAAAAATAAAAAATTCCACTTTTGAATTTAAAAATTTAAAAAATAAAAATTTTACGGAAACCAATAATGTTTTTAATGCTAATAACCTTAAAATAAGCGATATAAATACTGAAATAGCTTTTGATTTTTGGCGAGCGGATTCTATTTCGGCACAAATAAAAAATATTTTCAGCCAGAAGAAGGACAAAAAAAATTGGTAGTTGAGCAGGGAGTTTGGATACCATTTGCAAAAGGAGAACAAATTACATACGATAAAATTATAGTAAGTAAAATCGGAGACCAAAGATGTACTTCCCTGTTTAATACAATCGCAATCAATCCGTATTCAGAAATGTTTGCCTGCTGCGGTTTAACAGCAGAATATATTCCTTTTTTCAGATTGGGAAATGTGAAAAAACATACTGTAAAAGAAATGTACGAGCAGCAATTTCAGGATTTTTTAAAAATATGGCTGTGTACAGACGGACCCGAAGCAATATTACAATATACAGATGAAAAACTAAAAAGAGAGAAGAAAAAACGCATAGGGCATATATGCTTTTTGTGTTCGGAAATTTTTAAAAATCCTGAAAATATTGAAGTTATCAAAAAAAATTACAAGACAATAATGCCTTCTATAATGCTAAAATATTCTTTATTAAAATCAACTTTATAAAAATTTATTTAAATATGAAAAAAAGTATTGAAAGAATCGTAGTTGGAACATTAGCATCGTCAATATTGTTTCAATCGTGCGGACAGGGATTTTTTATTGACGAAGAAGTTGTTGCAATCAACAACAAATTGGCACAAAATTTGCAGAATGCGCAAAATTATAATACAGTTGCCATTCCTTTGGAACTGAATTTGAGTGAGGAAAATCTTGCATATTTGAATTTTCTTAACAAATTGAGTGCAGATATTATTGATAATCCGCAAATTGCCAAAGAATTTATGCGAAGCCCTGAAAAATATCTTGCGGCAAATGGTATTAAAGGCATGAAAATTAATTTTGATGAAGGAATGCTGAGGTTGGTAATGATGCTGGCAGATGAAGAAATTTGTAAGGCAATACAGTCAAATGACGTAAATAAATTTTTTAGTCTGTGTAGAGAAAAAAATCTAATATCAACTATTCAAAAATCGGATATTGCAAAAATAAAAGAGATAATAGAAAATAATAGAGATGTTTTTAAAGCAATTGGTAATTCAATAAAAGAAGATGGCAGTTTAGATTGGGCTAATTTAGATGGGACAGATATTCTTGTTGGTCCAAATGTTATAGTTATTCCTGTGGCTGCTGCAGTTGTTTTAATAATAGGCGTTTTAGCTGCATTTTTTAAATACGGAGTTATGGCAAACCACTGGTTGGCTTCGAACACAAAAGCGATTAATAATACTGTTCATATAGAGGTATATGGTGCAAAAACGACTCATTCGGGAATTGAAATGCCTTATACAAATCCAGACCCTTATATTACTCAAATATGGATATTAAAAAATCTTGATTTGAACAGTACTTATGTTATGCTCAACGAATATGACCGTCAGCAAATAAATGAATTGGTTAATGAAATATGGAAAATATATCCCGAAATGAAGGACAGCAACATAGATAAAGAAAAATTGCAACAGTTTATAGTGCTTAATATATCAAAATTATATAATTTCTATGGAAATTTAAAAGAATAATATTTTTTATGGCAAGAATATCTAAAATATGGACTGATAAAAGCAAAATGTATATTCAAAATGAGAATGGCGAATTTTTTACTAAAAATATTGATAATCAAGATTTTCGCAATAATACACAAGAGCAAGATACAGATATTCGTCCAAGAATTAAAATCATAAAAACGCCGCTTGATTGGAGCTTGGAAGCAATCGGTCTGTTTATTGTGTTGATACAATGGATTATTCTTTTACTTACATACTTTAAAATGCCGAATATTATTCCATCTCATATCAATGCTGCAGGCGAAATTGATGACTATGGCAGTAAAAGTTTTCTTTTTATCATGCCAGTGGCTGCTACATTGATGTATGCAGGAATTACATTATTGCAAAAAATTCCGCGTTTTTATAACTATGCCAATGTGTCTATTACTGAAGAAAATGCAGAACCAATGTATAGAATGGGTATCAGGATTATTGTGATATTAAAAATAGCTATTACATTAAGTTTTACTTTGGTGTTAATTCAAACTATACAAGAGACGCAATATATTCTTTTTACTGTAAAAGACTGGATGATAGACTGTCCAATGTGGTTATTTTTTGGTATTGTAATATATTTTTTAATAAAAATGCAAAAATATAAATATTGTAAAAATATGGGAAGACCGAAAATTAAAATTAAGAAAACGCCTTTTGACTGGTGTGTGGAAATAACAGGTTTATTGATTTTGTTGGCGTATTGGTTTATTGTGTTGTCTTTTTACTTCAAATTGCCAAAAATTATTCCAATTCATTATAATTTATTTGGAGCAATAGACGGCTTGGGCAGTAAATCAACATTTTTGATGTTGCCTGCGGTATCAACTATAGCGTATATAGGAATTACCTTATTGCAAAAAATTCCGCACTTTTATAATTATGCAACAATAGAAATCACAGAAGACAATGCCCCAAGAATATATCAGATAGCATTAAGAATGATGTCCATTCTCAAACTTTTGATGGTGGTAATTTTCATACTAATAACAATGCAGATATTGCAAGATGTATTTCATATATTTAAGTTTATGAGGTTTTGGATAATTTGGGCTGTACTTGGATTGGTAATAATTACAATGATTTATTCTTTTAAAAAAATGTACGCAATGAAATAAGATTTCTAACCAGTTGAGATAAATCAAAACAATTTTCTACCTTTTTTTAAAACGGATACATATCTCTGTCGTTTGTATCGTCAAAATGCGATATGTTTTGCAGTTCATCGGTACTTGATGGAATTGAATTTGTTTCAGGATAAAAATCGGTATTGCTGTTCATTTTTGAAGAAAATGCCTGATAATTATTTTCGCCGATAAAATCATCAAAATTCTTAAATTTTGCAAATTTACCTTCAAATCGCAGACGAATATCGTCCGTTCTTCCGTTACGATGTTTGGCAACAATAATTTCGGCAATTCCCAGCAGGCTGTCGCCTGTTTTTGGGTCTTCTGTGATTTTGTAATATTCTGGGCGGTGAATAAAGCAAACCACGTCTGCGTCCTGCTCAATTGCGCCCGATTCGCGCAGGTCAGACAATTGCGGACGCTTGCCTTCGTATCCTGTACGTCCCTCAACACCGCGATTAAGTTGCGACAGCGCAATGATTGGAATATCAAGTTCTTTTGCCAGCCCTTTTAGCGAGCGCGAAATTAAACTTATTTCCTGTTCTCGACTGTAAAAACTCATTCCGCTTGCATTCATAAGTTGCAAATAATCAATCATTAAACATTCAATTTTATGCTCTTTTACAAGTCGGCGGGCTTTGCTGCGAAGTTCAAAAATAGAAAGCGAAGGAGTGTCGTCAATGTAAATCGGAGCATTGAGCAATGGAGAAAGGTTTTTGTCTAACAATCCCCATTCGTCTTTGCTGAGTTTTCCGTTTTTAATTTTTTCGCCTTCAAG
>WRGS01000074.1 GCA_009787075.1 Paludibacter sp. | reverse complement strand
ATTAATAAATTTTATTGCAAACGTTAGCGGACTTTTAATAAAATATTTTATAAATTTTTGCCCACATCGCCCAGAAAACATCAATTAAAAGTTAAATTTTTTATTAGTAAGACAAATGAGGCTGTATCGAAAGTCTTTTTACCGCAAAGATTTTCACAAAGAGCGCAAAGAATATATTCCTTGAAATTCAATACTTTGCGTAAACCTATTGCGCACCTTGCAGTTGAAATTTTTATGCTTTTTAAATAGTACCACAGAGGCATTCAAAAAGATATATTGCAGTTTTTTTATTAAAAATCTTAAAAATCGCGAAAAAAAACAATTCAGATAAAAAAAAGTTGTATTTTTGCAAAAAATTTATTTAAAATAATGTATAAAAACAGAATTTTCCTTTTTGTTAGCATTTCGCTGATTTTTAGCACATTAGCATTTTCGCAAAACAGCAGTACAAACTCTCCTTACACACGCTTTGGGTTGGGCAGCATTAGCGACAATGCCAACGGTGCACGGCAGGCTTTGGGCGGCACGTCAATCGGGTTTCGCAGTTCAAAGGAAATTAACACAGTAAATCCTGCCTCATACAGCGCAGTTGATTCGCTTTCGTTTATGTTTGATGTTGGTTTGAGCGGAATGTATTCGCATTTTTCCGACAAAAACGGCAAAGTTGGAAAACTCAACGGAAATCTCGAATATATCACCTTACAGTTCCCTGTAACGCATTTTTTAGGCATAAGTGCGGGCGTATTGCCTTATTCCTTTTCGGGCTACGCGTTCAGCAATATCACAAAATTGCAAATTAACTCCGATACCATTAAGGCGACCGAAACTTACAACGGTTCGGGTACTGTTTCGCAGATTTATCTCGGTATGGCAGGAAAATTTCTTAAACATTTTTCAGCGGGAATAAACGCTTACTATATGTTTGGAAACATCAGCAACCAACGTACAGTAACTTATAGCCCTGCAAATTATAATTTAACAAGCCAAGACAATCGAATTTCCGTCAATGCATTTCGTTTGCGTTACGGCTTGCAATATTTTAACACAATAAACGGCAAACACGATATTTCTGTGGGCGTTTTTTATGAAAATAAAAAGAAAATGCACAACACGCTTTACAACAAATACAACATTTCGCAAGTAGCCGATACTATTTCAAATAACGAGTTTTTTGATTTGCCGCAAACTTTTGGAATTGGAGCGTATTATTCTATTAATAAACGACTTACAGCAGGCGTAGATTTCAGTTTTCAGCAATGGCAAAATGCAAATTTTTTCGGAAAAACCGATTCGCTGACCAATCGATGGAAAGCCTCTGCAGGTATTGAATATATTCCAAATCCCGGCAGTTACCGCTATACCGACCGTTTGCGTTACCGCATTGGTTTGAATATCAGCAATTCTTATTATGATATTAACGGAAAATCAATGCCGATAAATTTAGGCATTTCAGCAGGTTTGGGTATTCCAATGCCAAAATCAAATTCAATTCTCAATGCCTCATTTGAGTATGGAAAAATAGGAAATAGCAGTTATATGTCCGAAAATTATTTCAAACTGACCGTCAGCGCAACAATTAACGAATTTTGGTTCTTTAAGCGAAAACTTTAAAAAATTATGAAGAAAAACCGCCAAACGATAAAATATTTTTCTTTAATAATCATTGTTTTGGCGTTCGTTATCGGGTGCAGCAAAGAGCAAAAAGAAATTATCGGCGCAATTGAAGACCGTTCTGCCGCCCCGCGCATGCATGCCGACAGCGTAACTACCATAGTTTCCGATTCCGGAATTACGCGCTACAGAATAAGCGCGCCCGTTTGGTATATTTACGATTACAACAAGCAAGAGCCATTTTGGGATTTCCCCAAAGGAATTCATTTTGAACGATTTGACCAGACTTTGAAAGTTGATGCGAATATTCACGCAAATTATGCTAAATTCTTTGAAAACAGACAGTTGTGGGAACTCAAAGGCAATGTACGCGCAACAAATATTGAAGGTATGGTGTTTGTTACCGAGCAAATGTTTTGGGACCAGCGAGCCGAAAAAATTTTTTCCGACAGTTTGATAACAATAACTCAATTAGACGGTTCAAAACTTGTCGGGCAAAACGGCTTTTTCGCAAATCAGCAACTTACACAATACACTGTAATTAATTCCAAAGCAAACATTCCTGTAAAAGAGTGAAAATCTCACATCGCCCCAACTACCCCACTCTTTCAATTTAAAAGGATAAAAGAAATGTAAAACATCATATTTGCAATTGATTATTTGCAAAATTTCGCCATTTTTCTGTCAATTTTTGCATATCTGATGGCAATTCGGCTTCAAAAAACATTTCTTCGCCAGTGCGCGGATGTATGAAACCCAAAGTCCGCGCATGAAGTGCCTGACGCGGACAAATTTCAAAACAATTTTCTACAAACTGACGATATTTTGCCGTTCTGTTTCCTTTTAAAATTTCACTTCCGCCATAACGCTCATCGTTGAAAAGCGTATGCCCGATATACTTCATATGAACGCGGATTTGATGCGTGCGCCCTGTCTCCAACTGGCACTGAACAAGCGTAACATAACCAAAACGCTCAATAACTTTATAGTGCGTAACAGCATATTTTGCATTTGGATTTTCATCTTCGTCATAAACGCGGTAACACATACGGTCGCGCGTATCGCGGGCAAGTGCACCTGTAATTGTACCTTCATCATTTTTTACATTTCCCCAAACCAGCGCAAGATATTGACGTTTTGTCGTTTTTTTGTAAAATTGAATTCCCAAATTCGATTTTGCATCTTCGGTTTTTGCCAAAATCAACAAACCTGAAGTATCTTTATCAATGCGATGAACAAGCCCTACGTGCGGATTATTGGGGTCAAAAAACGGGTCATTGCGCAAATGCCATGCAACAGCATTTAACAAAGTATGATTGAAATTGCCCACGCCAGGATGCACAACCATTCCTGCAGGTTTATTTACAATCATTATGTCGGAATCTTCATACAAAATATCAAGCGGAATATCTTCAGGCTCAACAGTATAATCTGTCGGCGGATAATCGAGCAAAATTGTAATCACATCATTGGCTTTGACGCGGTAATTTGAGCGGACAGGACTATTATTTACTAAAATATTTCCTGCTTCAGCCGCTTCCTGAATCCGATTACGCGATACCGCCGACATTGAATTTACTAAATATTTGTCAATGCGGATAAGCGTTTGACCTCTATCAACGCGGAAACGATGATGTTCGTACAATTCATCGGGCTGTTCGTTAAATTCGGCTGGCAATTCCTGATTTTCTGGCATATAAAATCCTGTATAATTTAATCCTGTATTAATATTTTTCGGTACAACAATGTTGATTTCCGCTTTTTTTGTAATAAATTTTTTCGGTTTATTTGGGTCAAAATGCAGTGCAATATATGCTTTGTCGAGGTCGTAATGGGTTTGCATCTCCATCAATTCGTCTGCTCGCAAACCGAAAACACGCGCAATACGCAAAGCAAGATTTGGTGTAAGCGCGCTTTTTTCATTAAAAAATTTTGACAGTTGCGATTTACTAATTTTCAGTAAATCTGCAATTTGTGTAATAGAAAGTCCTAAATAACCTACCAATTCGTTTCGTATTATTAAACCCGGATGCCGATAGCGTGGTAGTATATCGTTTCCGTTTCCCACTTTGTATTTATTTTTATTTTAGTTTTAGTAAAATTAATTGTTGATAATTTTCAACGTGCAAAATTAAGATTTTTTTTTAAGAAGTAAAAATATTTCAGTAATTTTGTCGTTTTTAGATTAATAAAAATTTTTATCTTGAAAAAAATAAATATAAATACGATAATTGTCGTTGCAGTTGCAATGATTATTGGTTTGTCGGGGTGTTCTACAAAAAAGAATACGGCGATGTCGCGTTTTTATAATTCATTTACAACACGTTACAACGTTAAATTCAACGGAAAAGAATCGTACCG
>WRGS01000073.1 GCA_009787075.1 Paludibacter sp. | reverse complement strand
GCATCTTTGTATTTTCCATTAATTTGTAAAACTTCAGCATAGCGCAAATACAGCAAACTATCGGGATGTTTGTAGCGCACGGCATTTTGATACGCTATTTCGGCGCGCGGACTGTTTATCAGCCGATATGCTTCCGCCTGCTTAAAGGCTACCTCGCCGCGCAACTTTTTGTCGCTTGCCGAAATGCGCTTGTAGGCTGAACGATACATATTTGCCGCCTGAAAATATTCGCCGTAAGCAAAGCGCTCGTCCGCTTTTTTTATGCGTTTGTTAACGCCGCAAGCCGACAAAACCAAAGAAAAAATTATTATTGATAAAAAATATTTTTTCATAATGGCTAATAATTAGCATAATTTCAGTTAATACCCATTGTACAAAATTCTCAACTGCACAGGTTTTGTCGATTTCTCGTTGCGCAGAGCAAGTCCGCTCAAAGGCAAATAATGCGCCGTACCTGCAATTGACGTTCCATACATAGTGCTTGTCAGCGTGAGTGTAACAGGTAAAATGGTAATTTGCAACGTTTCTGGCAATGGTGTACCATATTTTTTTGAGTTCTGAAATTCGGTTGCAAACAAGCGTGAAAGTTCAAAACGGAAAAAATAAGTTGTGTCGTTAGTTGTGGATATTTGCCGAATTGCCTGAGAAAAAGTAGCGCAGGTATCGTTTGTCGAAGGCAGCCGCTTTTGGTCGAAAAACCGCTGTATCGCATTAGATTTTATTGCGAGCATATACGGAGGCACTTTCAGATAAGTGTCGGTTGCATTTTCGGCAGTAATATCTAAATAAACAGTGCTGATAAGCATCTGTTTGCCTGCAATCGCTGAATCCATTTTCTCATAAATATTTTTTAATGGAATATTTATTTGAGTATAAAAATTGGCAGGAGACGAAACATAAGTTACCGTATCGGGAATTACAACTTGTTGACGGTCAGGATGTTCAATACGATTAACGCACACGCTCTCTACATTTGACGGAAAAGACAACGCAAGACTTACATTTTCTCCACCTACGCGGCGATAATGATAATAATAGTCTATTCTGATTTGTGAAACATTGAGCATTGCCGAACTTCCAAAATCAGTTGTTATATACAAACCTTTAAAGAATTGATGAAAACGTTCATTGCTGCTGTAAATTTCGCGCTCTCCGCCGGCTGTGCGCGGATTGAAACGCTGAACAAATTCCTGCGAAAGCGGCATTGAAACATAACGCTGACTTCCATAATTACCTTTTGCGGGAGTTAAAACGGCTTCTGCAAGCGGTTTGGAAAGGTCGCAATAATCGCCTACATTTATATTAGTCGGATATTTACCATTGAAAATAAAGTCGTTGCCTGTAAGTTCATACGCACGAATGCGCATCAAACTGTTGCCGTCGCCAACCCACGAAGTATAAACAATTTGAATTTTTGCAGAATCAAATTCAAATTCTTCAAAAGCAGGCGTTCCTGTACCAATTTCGGGTAAAACAAAGCCGACAGGCGGCGTTAGTTGAGTAAGAATATCAGCGGTTGCCGTGCCAAAAGTATTGTCGGCAAAAGAGCCGAGCAGCAGCGAATCCTGCTTGAGAAAAATGGAATCAATCGTTTGGGTTTGAGAGTTAAGATTTTGCAAAAAAGTAGCGAGCAAAATCTTGTCGGCAGACGGCTGCACTCCTGCACCAACATCAGATATATTGTCTTTACAGGCAGTAAAAGCAATGCAAGTTATTGATAATGAAATTATTGCTATTTTAAAATTTATTTTCATTTTTATTTTAAAAAATTTTTTGCAAAGATATAATTTTTATTTCAGCAAATTATCATAAAAATCTGCAAATTTTGTAATATAATCTTCTGTTCCCTGATATGATAAAAATGGCTTTGATGTTTCTTTTGCATAATCAATGAGTTTAGGATTAACATTTTCAGCAATTTGAATAACTCCATCGCTGTGGTTGATAGCAAGTTTCGACAGCGCAAAATAGTCCAATTCCTTGTTTTTAATTGAAGAAATATCTTTTTCGCGCAAATCGCCTGTTTTCATTTTTTTTGCAAATTCTTTACGGAAAGGTTGTTGAAAATCGTCATCAAGCAGCGACCATATTACTTTGGAATGTTTGAAATACGGGTCGTCGTTGTATGCTTTTTTTACATAAATCGGAATAAGCGCACCAATCCAACCCGTACAATGAATAACGTCAGGAGTCCAGCGCAGTTTTTTGACCGTTTCCATCACTCCGCGCGAAAAGAAAATTGCGCGTTCATCGTTATCTCTAAATTCTTTGCCGTTTTCGTCTGCAATAGTAGTTTTCCGCATAAAATAATCTTCGTTGTCGATAAAATAAATCTGCATTCTTGCCGACTGAATAGATGCCACTTTAAGAAACAACGGTCGGTCGGTATCGTCAATTATAAGGTTCATTCCAGAAAGGCGGATAACCTCGTGCAATTGATTCCGCCGTTCGTTTATCGCACCAAATTTAGGCATAAAAGTACGCGTTTCCCACCCAAATTGCTGAATGTCTTCAGGCATCAAACGGGTAATGTTTGAAATTTTTGTTTCGGGTAAATAAGGAAAAATTTCTTGTGAAATATACAACACTCTCTTTATATCATCACTCATCTTATCAATTTATCTAAATATTTTTTTAAAACTGCAAAATTAAAAAAAAAAATAGACATTTGCAAAAAATTTATCGTTATTTTCTCAAAAAAGCAAAATTCTTTTTAAAAACTGCAAAAACGTACTTTTTGTAGAGCGGATTTAAAATTTTATAGAATAATTTTATCAACAAAATTTCCGACTTTTACAATATAAACTCCTTTTGCAAAATCGTTTTTATTGATTGTAAATGAATGAGTAAAATTGTTGCTGTAAATTTGTTTTCCTTCAATATTGAAAATGTTAATCTGCTGAATATCATAATTTTGCACTTCAACAATCAAACTGTTATTTTTAATAAAAATTTTTGGTTTTTCAATTTGAATATTAGGTGCGGCAGAAGTTCCCCCCATAAATTTGAATGTAATAATTCCACTATTCTCAGCAATTTCAGTAAGCGGTCTTGTTACAGAATTACAAACAATGTTATATGAATTTACGTTATAAATTCCTGGAAACGGGTCGCCCGCCTGCGTATTTGTTGCGCTTCCGTCTGCTTCCATTATATCTACGCCCTGATTTGATACGTTTGCATTTACATAATTGCTTGCCCAAATTGATGCATTGAAGTTAACTTTTGTAATCAAAAGTCCGTGTCCGGGCAAATATGTGTCCCACCCTGTTCTTTGGCGGTTTTCGAGCATATAAAAAAGCCGCGGCGAAGGATTTACGCCATTAAAATTACTTGTACCTGTTTCCGTAACCATTAATGCTTCGTTGCTTGTGTTCAGTGGATTAAGGGTTACATTTTCCGATTCATTAATCACGCGCGGTCTTAGCCAGCCAACGTAAAAACGCTCGTATGAAGAATAACCCGCCGGCGTTCTGCCGTTATTCAAATAACAACCTTGATCCATAACATCCCAGTTTTTGGGCGTAAAAGATGGGTTTGAACTGTTAGTAACATCATAAATATCTGGCAAGCCGAGAATATGTCCAAACTCGTGTGAAAAAGTGCCGATACCGCACATCCATTCTGGAGTTGAACCTGTGGCAGAACGCAGTTCCGAAGCGCAGGCATAATCTCTAATACGCATTGAGCCAACGGAAAAATTAACCGTGTAACGATGAGGCCAGATTGTATTTGCACCTCCGCTTTCGGCTTCATTATTTCCTGCATAATAAATGAAAACCTGGTCAACAACGCGATTGTTGTCAGAATCGTATTGAGTAAAATCCACTTCTCCTGAGTTATAGGCAAGCACACATGCTTCGCGCACCATTTCATCAGCGCGTATATCGTTACCTGGAATGTCGCCTACATTTGCTCCATAATAAGCCATATTTTGAGATAAATCGTATGGTCC
>WRGS01000072.1 GCA_009787075.1 Paludibacter sp. | reverse complement strand
CGATGTCTTTTCAATCAGAGGTTCAATGCCGTATCCTGCCGATGTTTTGCGTTCAGATTTTATAAAAAAATTAGAAGAAAATAATATTTTTATAGAAAATAATGACATTTTGCTTACAAATTCAACTAATTTACCTGTTTTACTTTACAAACGTGTTTCTCCAAAATTGATTGACATTATTAAAATTACAGATTTTGCGAGCAATAATCATTTTGCAGAACATATTTTTAAGCAGTTGGCGCTTACAAAATACGAAATTTCAACTTCTGCCAATGCAGCGGCGGTTGTAAAATCGTTTTGGAAAAGCAAGCAACTTCCTGTGGAACAGTTAATTATGTACGACGGTTCGGGTTTGTCGCCAAAAAACGGCGTTTCGGCAAATTTTGTTGTTTCGCTTTTAAATTATATGCAGAATAAAAGCCGTTATGCTGGGCAATTCAAATATTGCTTGCCTGCTGCCGGCATTGAAGGAACGGTAAAAAATGTGCTGAAAAAGAGCGTTTTAGCAGGGAAAGTGCGTATGAAAAGCGGCTCAATTTCAAATGTACGCTGTTATGCGGGCTATTTGGATACGGCGGACGGCAAAACTTATTCTTTTGCTGTTTTGGTAAATAATGCCAACGGAACATCAAGCGATGTTGTTGCCGAAATTGAAAAATTGTTGCTAAAAATTTATGAAGATATTACAAAAAAATAACTCGAAAAAGTTATTTCACATTTTCGAGTTATTAATGATTAGTCAGCATATTTGCTGATTATTAATCTGTTACGAAATTTTTTCTACTTCTTCCTGAAGGTCTATTTCAGTGCCAAATTGGTCGTAAAATTTATATTGCAAAAATCCAAGTTTTTCAGAAGGAATAATTTTTCCTTTGTGCGAATATTTGCGTTTCCATTTACTTTGTATGCTTGTAAAAAACATTCCTTTTGAAATATAAGCATAAACAAATGGGTGAATGTGCAATACAAACTTATTGACTTTCAATTTATTAACCAACAAATCAATTTTACTTTCCAATTGGTCTGTAAAAAGAATTGAAGGTCGTATTTTTCCTTTTCCCAAACAGGTAGGGCAGGTCTCTTCAACAGTAATTTCGACAGCAGGACGCACTCTTTGGCGTGTTATCTGCATAATTCCAAATTTACTCAACGGCAAAATATTATGCCGTGCGCGATCTCCAGACATATTTTCGCGCATGCGATTGAGAACAATATTGCGGTTTTCCGATTTGTGAAGGTCAATAAAATCAACTATAATAATGCCTCCCATATCTCGCAAACGCAATTGCCGCGCTATTTCATCGGCAGCCGCCAAATTAACTTCCAAAGCATTGTCTTCCTGTCCGTTGGTCGAAATTGAACGGTTGCCGCTATTAACATCAATACTGTAAAGCGCCTCAGTGCGTTCAATAATTAGATACGAGCCTTTTTTTAGCGAAATTGTTTTGCCAAAAGACGATTTTATCTGCTTTGTTATGCCAAAATGGTCGAAAATCGGCAACTCGTCATTATAAAGTTTGACGATGTCTTTGTGTTCAGGCGCGATAAGTTCAACGTACTGCTTGATTTCGTTAAATATCTCTGCATCATTAACATAGATATTTGTAAAATCGGGCGTGAATAAATCGCGAATCAATCCGACTGCCCGCCCCATTTCTTCATGAATGAGCGTTACGCCTTTTGAACGTTGCGCTTTTGCTATTGAATCTTCCCAACGTTTGAGCAACAATTTCAGTTCGCCATCAAGTTCGGCAACTTTAATATCTTCTGCCGAAGTTCTGATAATTACTCCAAATCCCTTTGGCTTAATGCTTTGCACAAGTTGCCTCAGGCGTGAGCGTTCGGCATTGCTGTTGATTTTTGACGACACTGACACTTTGTCCGAAAACGGAATCAGTATCAAAAATCGTCCTGCGATGGAAATTTCCGCTGTAAGACGCGGTCCTTTGGTCGAAATCGGCTCTTTGGATACCTGTACCAATATTTCCTGTCCCGAAGCGATAACCTCTGTTATGCTTCCCTGTTTTTCTAATTCCGGAAGCGTTTTTACTTTTGTGATAACAGGCACTCGCTTCCGGTCATTAAGCGCCTGTTGTGTAAAATACTGTAAAGTCCTGAAATTCAGACCTAAATCAAGATAATGCAGAAAAGCGTCTTTTTCGTAACCAACATCTACAAACGCTGCATTGAGTCCGGGCATAATTTTTTTTATTTTTCCCAAATAAATATTACCTACCGAAAATTGCTCTGTACGTGCTTCTTCGTTCAGTTCTATTAATTTTTTGTCGTCAGTGAGCGCTATGGAAATTCCTGATGCACGTGCATCTACAATCAATTCGCTATTCACGTTTATCTCCTAAATTTATTTTTTATAAAAAAAACAGTAAATTCACAAACAATGTTTGCCAAATTACTTCTCATTGTCATAAATCATTGACTTTCAATTTATTAAAAATCAATGATATGTGTGTCCGTGCAAAAAACAAATATAAAGATTTTTCAATCCCTATATTTGTTTTCACTTTCTAAATGGTCAATCACAAACGTTTATTTTTTCTTATGTCTGTTCTTGCGAAGACGTTTTTTACGCTTGTGCGTAGACATTTTATGTCTTTTTCTCTTTTTCCCGCTTGGCATCTTATCAATTCCTTTTTGTTAATAATAAAAATTTAAAAAATAAATTACCTTACGGCTTTTGCCAACGATTTTGCAGGTTTAAAAGCCGCTACATTGTGCGCAGGAATAACAATAGATGTGTTCTTTGAGATATTACGCGCTGTTTTTTTAGCGCGTTCTTTGACAATAAAACTACCAAAACCTCTCAAATACACGTTGTCTTTTTTCGCCAATGAACCTTTAACGGATTCCATAAACGCTTCAACCGTTCTGATAACGGTTACTTTTTCTACGCCTGTTTTGCGGGCGACTTCATTTACAATATCTGCTTTTGTCATTTTAATAAAATTATTAATATGGTTAAACTTATTTTGAGTTCTAAAATTTTTTAGGCTGCAAATTTATGCATTTTTATTTGATTATAAAACATTTGCAGGTTTTTTATTTATTTTTTTTAAAAAAATTTATTTTACGCCCGAAAGTATTGCTCTTACTTCGCCCAAAGTGGTTTTTGCGGCAACAATTTTTCCGTTTTTATCAATCAAATAAATGCACGGAATAGAATTGACAGCGTAAGATTTTACAATATTATCGTTCCATTCGGCAAGGTTGCAAACCTGTTTGCCCGGTAAATTGTATTTTTCAATTCCGTTTTTTATCCATTTTTCCTTATCATTATCAAGCGAAACGCCCACAATTTCTATCCGCCCTTTGTTTTTTTCATAAACTTGCTTTAATGCGGGAAATTCTGCAATGCAACTCGGACACCAAGATGCCCAAAAATCTAAAAGCACATACTCAGTTTTTCCAACAACATCGGAAAGCGCAAGAGTATCGCCCTGTGAAGTCGTTGCTTTAAAATCAATATATTTTACGCCGTTGCTCAGCGATTTTGTCAATTCATTATTTGCCATAATTGCCTCTATTTTTGGAGTTTTTTTTACATTATCGTCCATCAAAGCAATAATTTCGTCAATCATTGCTGGTTTGTAATAAAAATATGTTTGCAGAAAAATATATTTTCCAATCGCATTGTTAGCATTTTGTTTTGCAAGTTCAAATGTTTTTTCGCCATATTCCTTATTTACAAGTTCTTCCATGTTAATAGCAAGTAAAACTCGCGCACTGTCCGCCATTGTAGAATCTGCCTGCAACTGAATTTTATAATTTCCGAGTTTTTGCCAAAGATTTGTTTCTGTTTCTGCAAATTTCTGTAAAACAACATTTTGCGGCGTTCCACTTAAAAAAGTTGCCTTATCTGTCATTTTAAATTCCACTTTTCCGCGTTCAAATACAACAGGTACAACCACAGGCTCATCGTAAGGATTGATTTC
>WRGS01000071.1 GCA_009787075.1 Paludibacter sp. | reverse complement strand
ACAATCCAGTAATAATCGTCCATCGAAAACTGTGTTGCCGAACCTTTACTGCCGCTCCAGCCCGTTACCGTATAATAATGCAGCGAAATTCCGTCCATTTTTCCGCCGATTTTACGCATCAGCGTTTCTGTCCAGTTATAATCGTAATCGCTTGCGCCGCTGGCAATTTTGAAAAGACGGTTGTTGTCGTAATTGCGGCAATAAACGGCATAACGGCGGTATAAATCAGAATAATATTCGGGCAACATATCGCCGCCGCAACCCCAACTTTCGTTTCCCACACCGAGATATTTCACTTTCCACGCTTTGTCGCGTCCGTTTGTGCGGCGAAGGTTAGCCATCGGATTGTCGCTGTCCGAAGTCATATACTGCACCCATTTTGCAAGTTCTTCGACCGTCCCGCTGCCAACATTTCCGCTGATGTACGGCTCTGCGCCAAGCATTTCACAAAGATTAAGGAACTCGTGCGTTCCGAAAGAATTATCTTCAACCGTTCCACCCCAGTTGTTATTTACAAGTTTCGGACGTTTTTCGGGTTCTCCGATGCCGTCCATCCAGTGATATTCATCAGCAAAGCAACCGCCGGGCCATCGCAAAACAGGAATATCAAGTTTTTTCAACGCCTCGAAAACATCCTTGCGGTAACCGTTAATATTCGGTATGGGCGACTTTTCGCCAACCCACAATCCACCGTAAATACACGTGCCGAGATGTTCGGCAAAATGTCCGTAAATATTTTTATTGATTGTAATTTTAGCATTTTCGGGATAAAGGCGGATACTGCTTTGTTCCTGCGCCGAAACTGAAATAATTGTGGCAAAAGCGATTAGTGATAAAAGATTTTTTTTCATTTAATCATTAATAATTATTCATTTGTATTTTCGTTTTCAGTTTGAGCGTTATTCTCGTTTTGAAGTTGTTCTTCTTTTTTCATTTGTTTGGTAACGCTAAGTATTATTCCAAAATAAATGCAGGTAATAATTGCCGATGTTCCGCCTCGGCTGAAAAGCGGCAGCGGCTGCCCTGTTACAGGGCTGATGCCTGTAACTACAAACATATGAATTAACGCCTGAATAACAATCAGCGACGACAATCCAACCACCAGCATTGAAAGGAAATCATTTTTGCTTCTGGCGGTTATTCTTCCCGCTCTGAAAAGCAAAACTAAATACAATAAAATCACGCCTATGCCGCCCAAAAATCCTGTATCTTCAATAATTATGGCATAAATATAATCGGCATAAGCGTAGGTAAGATATTTGCGCTGTATGCTGTTTCCCGGAAATTTACCCGGCATGCCGCGCGCAATCGCTATTTTGCTGTTCATCTCTTGCTGATTGGTTATTGTTCTGGGATAACGGAAGATTAAACTGTCTTTGCCGTTTTTGGCTTTAACTGTTTTGTGCTTAAAAATGATTTCTCCGCTATACATTTCGTACAATACCGTGTCGCTGTTTGATTTAATATCATAAACATATTGATAACTTTTGTATCGCAAAGTATCGCCCGAAGCATCAATATAATTTTTATTGATTACAACATCTTTGCCGTGAGGATTATTTTCATTTCCTTTCAAGCGGCTGACCCAAGTTGAGGCGCGGTCGAGCACAGAGGGCAATTTCGGTATATTCCAAGCCGCGATAAAAATAATTGAAATAACAACTAACACAGATAAAACGATAATTCCTATTCTTTTCCACGAAATTTTTTGAACAAAACAAAGCAGAATAATAACAAAAAAAAGCAGGGCGGCAGTAGAGAAATTTTCCACAAAAATCAAGGCGCATATTACACCTGAAATTCCTATCAGCCACCAGAAAATTTTTTTCTCGTCATGTTCGTGGTCTTTTATGCGCGAGAGCATATCGGCAGCAACAATCACCAACGACAATTTGGCAAGTTCCGACGGCTGAAATCTGACAGGACCAAGTTGAATCCATCGTTTGGCTTCGTTGGTGGCTTCTCCTTTGAACAGTACAAAAATCAGCAAAACAAACGATGCCAGCAGCCCGACATAAGCCAAAGGACGAATAACTTTAACAGGCACACTGTTGATAATAACAAGCGCTGCCGCTAAGCCCATAAGCATATAACCGATGTGCGTTGTAACAGCGTTGATGTCCAATTTGTCTTTGTCGAAAATGAGTTTGCTCGACGCACTGAAAAATGCAATAACCGACCAAACGCACATTGCCAAAAACACAAACCAAATTACAGGGTCGCCGCCAAAATATTTTTTCAAAAATTTTTTCATATTGGTATTGTTCAAAGAACAGTCATATTTTTCACAAAAATAATATTTTTATTTTAATATAAAATTATAAAAATCTAATTACAATGCTCTGACACACGCCTTAAATTGCGTACCTCTGTCCTGATAATTTTTAAACAAATCAAAACTTGCGCAGCAGGGAGAAAGCAACACGGTATCGCCGCTGAGTGCCAAGCGATAAGCCTCATTTACAGCATCTTGCATACTGCGCACATCTATAATTTTTTCAATTTTTCCATCAAAAAATTTGTGCAATTTTGCATTATCAACGCCCAAAAACACGAGGGCACGAACTTTTTCCGCCACAAGTTTTTCTATTTCCGAATAATCGTTGCCTTTGTCTGTACCGCCAAGTATCAGAACAACAGGTGTTTGCATACTTTCGAGCGCATACCAGCATGAATTTACGTTTGTCGCTTTGGAATCGTTGATAAAACGCACGTTGCGCACAGTTGCCACATATTCTAACCGATGTTCAACTCCCTGAAAATCAGTTAGCGAGCGGCGAATATCATCTTTTTTTACGTCCATAATCAACGCGGCAAGTCCTGCCGCCATCGAATTGTAAAGATTGTGCTGCCCTTTGAGCGAAAGTTCGTCTGTACGCATCTTAAAATCGTGTTTTGGCGTTTCTATAACAAGATTTTCATTTTCTACAAACGCATCTGTATCGGCGTGTTTTTCCATTGCAAAAGGGAAAAGCATAGAGTTTAAATGTTTGTTTTCCAATACATTATGGATAACAGGGTCGTCTTCCCAATAAATAAACGCATCTTCGGCGGTTTGATTTTGCGTGATGCGGAATTTTGAACGCACATAATTTTCAAATTTATGGTCGTAACGGTCTAAATGGTCGGGCGTAATATTGAGCAACACAGCGATATTTGCTTTAAAATCAGTCATTCCGTCAAGTTGGAAACTGCTGATTTCAAGCACATAATAATCAAAATTTTCTGTTGCCACCTGCATTGCAAAACTTGTACCGACATTGCCCGCCAGCCCAACATTGTAGCCCGCGTTTTTGAGAATATGATAAATCAAAGTGGCGGTGGTGGTTTTGCCGTTGCTGCCTGTGATGCAAATCGTTTTTGCGTCTGTAAATCGCCCTGCAAATTCAATTTCTGAAATCACAGGAATATTTTGCTCGCGTAATTTGCATATTATCGGCACATTATCGGGAATTCCCGGACTTTTGACAACTTCAAAATCTGCTGTGTTTTGAGCATTTAACAGGTTTAAAACTTTTTCGTGCGTATTTTCCTCAAACAGAATATTTTTTTGTTCCAAAATAGTTTTATAATTCGGCTGTATCGCCGCCGAGTCGGATACAAATACATTGTATCCCTGTTTTTGCGCCAAAACCGCCGCTCCAACGCCACTTTCGCCCGCTCCCAAAACGACAAGAAATTTATTTTCTGTTAAGTTATTTTTCATTTAGTTGGAAAAATTTTTGCAAAAATAATGCGTTTTTTCATAATTTGTTAGTAATAAACAAAATAGTTATCAACAAAAATATTTTTTTATTGATAACTGTTTGATTTGCAATAAATTATAATTTGTTAAAAGTCTTTTAGAGTCTGTTTAAATTTTAGTCAAAAATAGTAGTACGGGCGAAGTAAGTTCACTTTTGTTGTTTTGTTTTGCACCTATACCCATCTTTGTAATAACAAGCATA
>WRGS01000070.1 GCA_009787075.1 Paludibacter sp. | reverse complement strand
TGAAAGCCCTGCATCGTTTTGTAACGGCAAAAAATATCTTTAATCGTGCGCGACATCACGTGATGAATGCCCGGCATACCGTTGGCGGAAGGCGGACCTTCGTAAAACACAAAAGAAGGCGAATTCTCACGCTGTTCTATACTTTGGTGGAAAACATCGTTTTCTTCCCAAAAATCGTTTATTTTTTTATTTACATCAGACAAATTCAGTCCTGTATATTCAGGAAAATGTTTCATTTATTTAATTAAAGATTTTGTTAATTTAATACAAGGTAAAAAAACAGTTGGCAAAATTACATGAAATTTTAGATAATTCAAAGCGCATAAAATAGATTTACAATTATATTCAAATATTTTCTAATGCTTTAAATTTTCTTAACTGCGAAATGAGCAATCCCGCAGCAACAACAGAGGCAACAGCATCTGAAATCGGCATTGACCACCACACGCCGTTTGTTCCCCAAATTTTAGGCAGAAATATTAAAAGCGGTATCAAAAACAGCACTTGCCGCGTGATTGACAGAAAAATTGATTTTTTTACCATTCCCATACTTTGAAAAAAATTGGCGGTAACCATCTGAAAACCAACCAAAGGATAGAACGTGAACACAATTCGCATTCCCTCTGTAATAAGATTAATCTGATTTGCATCTGGTGTGAAAAGCGTGGCAATATTATGCGGCACTAAGTATGCCATCAAAAATCCCACGCACATAGTTATTGTGGCATAAAATACTGTTTTTTTGAAAATTATAATTACGCGGTCGTACTTTTTTGCACCGTAATTGTAACCTGCAATAGGCTGCATTCCCTGATTTAAACCAATTACAATCATAACAAACAAAAACGCGATTCTATTGACAATGCCATACGCCCCAACAGCATCGTCGCCGCCGGTATCGCGCATTCCACGAGTGATTAAAATCACAATTATACATGAGGCGGCATTCATCAAAAATGGCGATAAGCCTATTGATACAGAATCAATTACAATACGTTTTTTTAGTCTCAGCCCTTCGAGTGAAAATTTGAGAAGACTGTCTTTTTTATTAAATAAACTGTATTGCCACACAAGCATCACGCATTGCGAAATAATTGTTGCCAGCGCACTTCCGCGAATTCCCCATTTAAAACCAAAAATAAATAAAGGATTGAGAATCAGATTTATACCAACAGTCATCAAAGTTGCATACATTGATTTTTCGGGTTGCCCAGATGCTCGCAAAACAGCGTTCAATCCGTAATAAATATGGCTTATAACATTTCCGAGCAAAATAATACGCATAAAATCGCGTGAATAAGGCAAGGTTTGTTTGCTTGCACCGAAGAACAGCAAAACGGGGTCAAGCGCAAAGTAGAAAATAATGGCAAAACTTACACCTGTTATTAAGTTGAGCATTACCACATTACCCAAAATTTTATTTGCCGAGTCATAGTCCTTTTGCCCCATGCGAATAGAAAGCAGTGTTGATGCGCCCACGCCAACCATTGCCCCAAAAGCCGCCGCCAAATTCATCAGTGGGAAAGTAGGCACAAGCCCCGAAATCGCATCTTTACCAACTCCGTGCCCGATAAAAATGCTGTCGGTAATATTATACAAAGACGCCGCGGTCATTGCAATAATCGCAGGAACGGCATATTGAAGCAGCAAAGCGCTTATTTTTTCTGTTCCAAGTTCGGTAATGCCTGTATTTTTTTTCATTATTTTTTTATTATCTAAAAACTTACAAAAGTAAAGAAAAAATTGCGAAGGAAATTAAACATTTTTCTAATAAATTGGGAAGTTACAGTTTTTTTTATTTAATTTTGCCACGAAATTATATATTCATTGTAAAGCAAAGATTTACAATTTATGTTTATTCGGAATTGTATAAATGATGTTTTTAATATATGATTTTATTTGGAGGGAAATAATGATAAACGTATCAAAAGGCTGGAACGAAAAACAAAAAAAATTAAATATTCTTTTACCGAATCAAAAAACATTTGAAAAAGGAATATTTTTATTATTGGAAATGCATAGTTTATTGCACGATAAAAAAGTATATAAAATAAACACCAAAACATTTTATGACAATTTATGGGAAAATATGAAAGATGATACTTGCAGAATAATCTCAAATAAAGAAACATCTATATTGTGGAATATTTGGCATATAACTCGGATTGAGGACATTATTTCAAATATAATAATTGAAAACAAAGAAACAATTTTTAATAAAGAAATTCAAACTAAATTGAATATAAAAATTAAAGACACAGGAAACGCAATGACATATTCTGAAATAGAATCATTTAATAAAAATATAAACATAAAGGAATTAAAAGAATATAGGATTAAGGTAGGAAAATCAACACAAAAAATAATTAAAACTATTGAATTTAGTGATATAAAAAGAAAAGCGGAAAAGGAACAACTTGAAAAAATAAAGCAAAACGGAGGCGTAATAGATAATCCTGAATCAATATGGTTATTGGATTTTTGGGGAAAGAAAAATATATTAGGATTAATAATGATGCCTATTACACGCCACCAAATAGTTCACTTAAATGATTGTTTTAAAATAAAACAAAAGTATAAAAAATAATATTAACAGACACATATATAATTAAATATCAAAAATAGAAAGAAGAAAGATGAAATTACTCCTTATTTATCCTCGTTGGCAAAAACTTCCCGGTCAGACAACTTTTAATCTTCCTCCTCACGGACCTGTGGTTTTCGCAGCGACATTACCCGAATATGTACAGGTTAATTTTGTTGACGAAAATGTAGAAGAAATTGATTTTCAGGAAGATTGCGATTTGGTCGCCATATCGATGATGCTTTCCACACAGGTAAAACGCGGTTGGGAAATAGCCGACAAATTTCGCGAGAAAGGCAAAAAAGTGATTTTCGGCGGCATTTCCACAATGCTGCACGCCGAAGATACCGTTAATCACGCCGATTCTGTTTTTCTGGGAGAAGCCGAAGGCAGAATGGAAGCCGTGTTAGAAGATTTTAGGCGCGGCGAACTCAAAAAAGTGTATAATTTTATGTTGCAACACCCGCCGATTGAAAGTGTTGGGGCAGCCCGCAGAGATTTGTATAAGCGGGATTTGTACAATCACAAAGGTGTGCAGATGGTTGATTTGTTTCACGCCTCGCGCGGTTGCCGTTTCAGTTGTTATCCTTGTGCGGTAACTTATTTGGGCGGTCGTGCATTTCGTCCGCGCCCGATAGACAAGGTGGTGGAAGAATTGGCGACAATAGAAAACAACCGTCTTTTTGTGGTTGATAACTCGCTGGCACAAAACAAAGATTGGGAAAAAGAACTTTTTAAAGAAATGATTCCGTTCAAAAAGAAATGGATAAGCCACACGATTGAAGACGACCCCGAAATTCTTGATTTGGCGGCGCAGGCAGGTGCGTGGTACGTCTATCAGGCGGTTTACGATACTTCCGATTATATCAAAGAGCGCGTAAAACGTTACCACGAACACGGAATAGGCGTTGAAGGAACAATTCTTTTAGGACTTGATAATCAGACAGAAGACGATATTAAACACCTTATTGATTTTCTGCTCGAAATAAATCTTGATTTGGCGGAATTTACCGTAATGACGCCCTTCCCGCATACAAAAGGTTACGACGATTTTTTGCGTCAAGGCAGGATTTTTGATTTCGATTGGAATAATTACAATGCAGGGCAGGTTGTTTTCCAGCCCAAAAATATGAGTGCAGAACGTTTGCAGGAACTTTACAATTACGCTTGGGACACGTTTTATAAAGATGAAACACAGGAATCAAAAATGTTTCGCCTATTTTGCAACGTCGCTTTGCGTGAAATGAATGAAGGAACTTACCGCCCGCGAAACAGGGAATTGGTAAATAAAAGTTTTGGAAAAGATGTAGTGAGGAAGATTTAAATTTTGTTTTATTTTAAATTTTATAAAAAAAAAA
>WRGS01000069.1 GCA_009787075.1 Paludibacter sp. | reverse complement strand
TTCCGCCGTTTGAATAAAGAATTGTTCCATAACCATTTATACAACCACCTTCAATACGAACATTGGATTTATTGTCTTTGCAGGCAAAAAAATAACGGACAGCAATGTAATTAAAAATATTTTTCCATTTTCTAAAATTTTTAGTCAAACTCTTACTTTATCAAACTTTTCGTTTTTTGGCGCGTTTCAATGTCGGTTTCAACATAATCTTCGTAAGTCGGCTTTTGAATGAAAGTTGCGCTGTTTATCACATTTTCAATTATTTGGCTTATTTGCAAAAAACCGATTTTATTTTCCAAAAAAGCACGATTTACAACTTCGTTTGCAGCATTGAGAACGCAGGGCAAATTTCCGCCTTTCTCTATTGCAAAATACGCCAGAGCAAGATTTCTAAAACGCTTTGTATCAGGCTTTTCAAAAGTCAGATTATTTATTTTTGAAAAATCCAATCGTTCAAAATTATTCGGCAAACGCTGCGGAAAACCAAGCGCATACTGAATTGGCAAACGCATATCGGGCAATCCCATTTGCGCTTTAATTGATCCGTCAGTAAATTGCACCATCGAGTGAATAATTGATTGTGGATGTATCACAACATCGATTTTTTCTGGTGGCAAACCGAAAAGCCACTTGGCTTCAATCACTTCAAAACCCTTATTCATCATCGAAGCAGAATCAATGGTAATTTTATCGCCCATTTCCCAATTCGGATGGCAAAGAGCCTGTGCGGAGGTAACGGTTTGCAATTCTTCAAGTGTTTTTGTACGAAACGGACCGCCCGAAGCGGTCAAAATCAGTTTCTCAATTTCGTTTGGATTTTCGCCAGTAATACATTGAAAAACAGCCGAATGTTCCGAATCAACAGGAATAATTTCGGCGTGAAATTCTGCTACAAGCGCATTAATCAACTCTCCTGCCACAACAAGCGTTTCCTTGTTTGCAAGGGCAATGCGTTTTCCCGCTTGCACCGCACGAATTGTCGGCAGCAAGCCCGAATAACCGACCATTGCCGTTACAACTGTGTCAATCGGCTGCATTTCAGCCACTTGCGCAATCGCATCATTGCCTGCGAAAACCTTTACTGGCTCGTTTTTCAGAGCGTCTTTCAGTGTTTTATAATGATTTTCATTTCCAATGACAACAATTTCTGGTTGATGTGTAATCGCCTGATGTATAAGCAATTCCACATTGTTATTTGCCGTCAGAGCATACACTTCAAAGCGGTCGGGATGGTGCAGAACAACATCAAGCGTTTGCGTCCCAATCGAACCTGTCGAACCTAATATTGCAATTTGTTTTCTCAAAAGTTAAAATATTGAAGTAAAAATTATAATTTCATTTAAAAAATTGCCTTTGGTTTTCAGTTGTCAAACGTTAATTTACTCCAAAAGTTGCACCTGTAATGTCGAGCAATTCAGCAGTAATCGCCTGTTGGCGCGATTTGTTGTATTGCAGCGTAAGTTCCTGCATCAAATCGTTGGCATTGTCAGTTGCAATTTGCATCGCAATGGTACGCGCGGCATGTTCCGATGCGCTGGAATCAAGCAAAGCGGCAAAAAGTCGAAGTTTTATCACTTTGGGAATCAATTCGTTAAGAATTTGCTTGCGGCTTGGCTCAACAATATAATATGACTGATTTTCATTTGCGTTTGTTTCATTTTTTAAAGAAAAAGGCAACAGTGTTTCGCGCTGCAAAATTTGCGAACTTTTGTTTTTGAAATGATGAAAAATCAATTCTACGCGGTCAATTTTTTTAGACAAAAAATCATTCATAAGTTGCTCGGCAATCGCTGCAATGGCTTCGTAACTTGGTTTATCAACTATTTTTTCAAAATCATTTTCATAGGAAAAACCAATTTTTTCTGCCGATTTTGCAATTTTTTTTCCAATTGGATAAAGTTTAATGTTCGATTTTCCCAAATGTTTGTATTCGTTGAGTGTTTGAATCAAAAGCCGCGCCACATTACTGTTGAATGCGCCGCACAAACTTGAATTAGAAGAAATTGCAACCACAGCGACATTTTCTGTCTTTCGTTGGCAGGCAAAAGGTGAAACTGTATCGGTATCGGCACTCAAAAAGTTGGTTAGCAGCGAATTAAGTTTGTTTTCGTATGGCAAAAAATTCTCAATCGTCCGCTGTGCTTTGCGCAGTTTAGCAGACGAAACCATTTTCATTGCCGAAGTGATTTTGCGCGTTGAACCAACAGACTGAATGCGCGATTTTATTTCTTTAAGCGAAGACATTTGTTAAATTATTAATTACGAATTACTATTTCCCAATATTTATTATAAAATTTAAAAACTGCTTAATGTTTTGTCTATAATTTCCACACATTCAAGCAGTTGCGCTTCGGTAATAATCAAAGGCGGAGCAAAGCGAATAATATTTGTATGTGTCGGTTTTGCCAAAAGTCCGTTTTCGGCAAGGCGAAGGCAAATATCCCACGCAATATCTTTTTCTTTTAAATTATTAACAATCAATGCGTTAAGTAAACCTTTCCCGCGCACATATTCACATATTTTGTGTTTTTTACAAATTTCTGTCATCTTTGCGCGAAAGATTTCCCCCAAACGAAACGCATTTTCCGTAAGATGCTCATCTCTAATCACTTCCAATGCTGCAATGCCCACTGCTGCCGCTATCGGATTGCCGCCAAAAGTTGAGCCATGCTGTCCCGGACGGAAAACCTGCATTTTATCATTGTCTGCCAAAACCGCCGAAACAGGATAAGTGCCGCCCGAAAGCGCTTTTCCCAAAATCAAAACATCGGGACGTACATTTTCGTAATCGCAGGCGAGCAGCCGCCCGGTGCGCCCTATGCCTGTCTGAACTTCGTCGGCAATGAAAAGCGCATTATTTTTTTTGCACAAATCATAACATTTTTTCAAATAACCTTCATCTGGCACGCGAGCGCCCGCTTCACCTTGAACGGGCTCAACAAGGAAACCTGCAATATGTTGATTTTCTGCAAAAACCTTTTCGAGCGCGGAAAAATCGCTGTACGGAACTACGATAAATCCGGGCGTGAAAGGACCATAACTGTTACGCGCATCAGGGTCAACGGAAAAAGAAACAATTGTTGTCGTCCTTCCGTGAAAATTTCCTTCGCAAACCACAATTTTAGCCTCTCCTTCGGGTATTCCTTTTACCTCATAAGCCCATTTACGACAAAGTTTTAGTGCTGTTTCTACCGCTTCTGCACCAGAATTCATTGGCAAAACCTTATCGTAACCAAAATATTGAGTTACAAATTTTTCGTAAACACCAAGTTTATCGTTGAAAAATGCACGCGAAGTCAGCGTAAGTTTTTGCGCCTGTTCAATAAGCGCATTGACAATTTTTGGGTGGCAATGTCCTTGATTTACAGCAGAATATGCTGAAAGAAAATCGTAATATTCCCGTCCTTCAACATCAATTACTTTCACTCCGCGTCCTTGCGATAAAACTACAGGTAGCGGGTGATAATTATGTGCGCCATATTGCTCTTCAAGTTCGATAAAATGTTTGGAATCAATCATATAACAAAATTTAAATAAACAAATATCAGAATTAAAGTTAAAAGATTTTGCACAAAATTAATGTTTTTTTTTCAATTATGAAAATTTTTACCGTTTATCAAAAACAAGCAGTTTCAATTACTTAATGCAACTTTATTTTGCAAAGATATAAAAAAAGTTCTTGAGGGGAATAAAAATTTAATTTTGCTCTTGGTCTGTTGTTAACTTGGTATGTATCTTTTTGATTTGCTGGTTGTTAATTTGGTTAAAATCTATTTTTTTGGTATGTATTGTCTAATAAATTTATTTGTGTTTTCAATATTTCCTTTTTCCCACGACAAATACGGATGTGTAAAGAAGAATTTGATTTTGAGTAATTTAGCAATATTTTGGTGGTCAGCAAATTCTTTTCCATTAATAGTATGCACGTGATTTTTGTA
>WRGS01000068.1 GCA_009787075.1 Paludibacter sp. | reverse complement strand
TACCAAATTAACAACAGACCAAGAGCAAAATTAAATTTTTACTCCCCTCAAGAACTTTTTTTTATATCTTTGCAAAATAAAGTTGCATTAAGTAATTGAAACTATTTTTACCAATTTTTTAAATCTTATTTTTGAAAGATTGTTTTTTTTTCGTACTTTTGCATTTTTATAAAAATACTCGAAATTGATGAAAAACGATATATTTCCTGTTGTGGCGCAGGGTTGTTGTATGAATTTGCGCGGCTGTCGGAAAAACGGAAATAAAAAATTGGGTTCTTTCGATTGGCTTTGCGATGTGCCTGAAACACAGAAAGATACAGACTACATAGAAGTACAGTTTAAAAATACGCGTAAAAGTTATTTTCTCAACAGTACGCATATTTCACTTCAAAAAGGCGATATTGTGGCAGTGGAGTCGTCGCCGGGGCACGATATTGGCGAGGTTACAATGACAGGGCGTTTGGTTTTGCTGCAAATGGCGAAAAATAATTTTAATCCTCAAAAAATGGAAGTTCGTCGTGTGTATCGCAAAGCCAGAGAAACCGACATTGTGAAATTTAACGAGGCAAAAGCCAAAGAACATCAAACAATGATTCAAGCGCGGAAAATTGCCGAAAACCTCAAACTTGATATGAAAATCGGCGATGTGGAATTTCAGGGCGATGGCAGCAAAGCAATTTTTTATTACATTGCCGACGAGCGCGTTGATTTTCGTCAGTTGATTAAGGTTTTTGCCGAAACTTTTCACGTGCGTATTGAGATGAAGCAAATCGGAGCGCGGCAGGAAGCAGGGCGTATCGGCGGCATAGGCGCGTGCGGGCGGCAAATATGTTGTGCTGGTTGGATGACAGGTTTTAATTCCGTTTCAACGGGCGCGGCGCGTTATCAGGATATTTCGCTCAATCCTCAAAAACTTGCAGGTCAATGCGGCAAACTCAAATGTTGTATGAACTATGAACTTAATACTTATATTGAGGCGTTAAAAGATATTCCATCGCGCGAAATTGCGCTCGAAACGCTTGAACACACATATTTTCATTTCAAAACTGATGTTTTCAAACGCCTGATGACTTATTCTACAGATAAAACAAATGCGGTAAATTTGGTAACAATTTCTGTGGAACGTGTAAAAGAAATTATTGTAATGAATAAAAACGGCGAAAAACCCGCGAAACTTTCATTGCCCGAAAACGCACAGAAAGAACAAATTTCTGATTATGAAAATGTTGTAGGGCAGGACAGTTTAACCCGTTTTGATAAAAATAAAAATCCTAAGAACAAACCGAAACTTGTCAAACGCAGCGAAGAAGGATACGAAATTGTAGCAGAACAGGCAACAACTCGTCCTCACCGCAAACATCAGCCGTCGGCAAACAGACACAGAAATTTTAAATTAAGAAATCAAAATAATCAAAGCAATCACAATGAAGAAAATGCGTAATTATTTTATAATCGGTTTAATCTCAATATTTTACCTGTCTGCCTGCACGAACAATGACGTTTTTTTTCAATATAAAAAAATTTCATCATCGGGTTGGAGTAAGGACAGTGCAATGTTTTTTGATTTTTCTATTTCCGATTCTCAAATTCCTTATAATGTTTATGTAAATATCAGAAATACAAGCGAATATCCCTATCAAAATTTTTGGCTTTTTATAAAAAAATCGGTTGCCAACCCCGACAGTACTTTTGCCGTTGTTGCAACCGATACGGTTGAATGTTATCTTGCCGACGAGCGCGGAAAATGGCTTGGCAGCGGCGCGGGAGCAACCTACGAAATGCCGCTTCTGATTGAACAAAATACGCATTTTGAACAAAAAACATATCGTTACGAACTTGTTCAAGGTATGCGTAACGATATTTTGCGCGGCATCAACGATATTGGGCTGCGGGTAGAAAAAGTTGAATAATCAACTTTTTCTTACATCTCCCACTGCTCCAAACTTTCCATTAATGTATCAAATGAGCGCACTTTTGCCGTTTTGCCTTCGTCAATTTTGCGTTCAAGTTCGGCTTCGTAACTTGGTTTTTCCACATCGCGGATAACGCCCATAGCAATTGGCATTTCGGGTCCTTCCATCAGCGCAAGTTTCAGATGTAAAGCGGTGTCTTCGCATTTTGCATCATGAATTAAAATGTCTTTTTCGCTGATTCCGTTTTCGCCCAAAGTTACAACTTTAAGGTTGAAACCGTCTAAAACCAAGCCTTTTTCATTATTTTTGCCAAAAAGCATCGGCTCGCCGTGCCTAAGAGTGATTGTGCGGTCGGGGCGATTTTCTTTTTCAGAAATCCAGCTATGCGCTCCATTGTTGAAAATCACGCAATTAACTAAAATTTCGATTACAGAAGTGCCTTTGTGCTGCGCGGCTGCAATCATACATTCCTGCGAATTTTTCAAATCAACATCAAGAGTGCGGGCAAAGAATGTTCCCCGCGCTCCCAAAGCAAGTTCGGCAGGGCGAAACGGATCTTCTATTGTGCCAAAAGGCGATGATTTGGTAATCATTCCACGCCGCGTAGTTGGCGAATATTGTCCTTTTGTCAAACCGTAAATTTGGTTGTTAAAAAGCAGAACATTAATATCGACATTACGTCTGACGCTGTGAATAAAATGATTTCCGCCGATTGCAAGGCAATCGCCGTCGCCTGTGGCTTGCCAAACTGTCAAGCGCGGATTAGCCACCTTTACG
This sequence comes from Paludibacter sp., assembly GCA_009787075.1. GTDB lineage: Bacteria > Bacteroidota > Bacteroidia > Bacteroidales > Paludibacteraceae > WRGS01. Next base: position 1,244 of record WRGS01000068.1, on the reverse strand, counting down.
CCTGTTGCCACCGCCGCTCCGCGTCCGTGAATAGTATGAAAACCATAAGTATTCATATAATACGGCAAGCGGCTTGAGCAGCCAATACCCGACACTACAACCGTTTCGTGTGGTGCAATGCCGAGTTCCGCCATCGCTTTTTGCAGCACGTTTAGAACTGCGTGGTCGCCGCAACCGGGACACCACCGCACATACTGGTCGCTTTTAAAATCTTTTGGAGTAAATTGTTGTGTTATTTCGTTTTCCATATTTGAAAAATAATTCTATTTTTTTATTTTTTCTTGTTCGGCATAGCGTTTCACTATGCTGAACAAAAGTATCTGTTGCACAATTAAAATTTTACGTATAATATCATTCTTATATTTCTTGATGATACAAACGTAATGGGTCATTATCAGCCCAATGGAAACTTTCAAAACTAATGTCTTCATCTATTGCTTCCCAATGAAGACCGCCATAAGACTGTTTCCAATTTGCGCGTTGTGCGTTAGTTGCTTTTTTTAATCTTGGATAAAAAAGCAACAGTTGGCTTAACACTTCTTTTTTGTTTGTTTCAATGAACAAACGTTCGTCGGAAAACCATAGATTAATTACCTTCATAGACTTATTTGTGATGAAATTTGTTTATTAAAATAGATTTTCCAATTCGTAATTATTACATCTTTATTTTCTTCAATAATATTTTCGGCTAATCTCAATTCTTGCGGCTTAAACCCTTTGTTTTCTACAAGTTCAATATCAGGTTCAATCACAAATTTTGCCAAACATTTGCCTTTCTTTACATGAAATATGAACAGGCTCGTGTTCGTTTGACCAAAAATAAAATTGCATTCCAAAAAACTTAAATATTGTTGGCATAACGATTAGAATTTTAAATAAAAACGCAAAGATACTATAATTTTTATTGTAATTTATTTTATTTTTCGCATTTTAAATGCTTATTCTCACTTTCGCAGAATTACAAATCCTGCGAGACGGGACAATCCTTATAAAATTCAATAAATTTGTAATAAATATAATCATATATTTTTCTATCAAATAGCACTGGTCTTGCCGCTAAACAAGGTACAATCATTTCCACAACCTTTTTACCATCGTTATCAGCAAGATAAAAATAAAATGAATAAAACCCGTTGGCGGAATTAAAAATTTGCAAAAAAACAGATAAAAAGTTGCGTATCAATTAAATAAGTATTATATTTGTAGTGTACAATAAACAAAACACTTACAAAAAGATGCACAAC
>WRGS01000067.1 GCA_009787075.1 Paludibacter sp. | reverse complement strand
AGATAAAGGAGTTACCTGTGCAAATGCGCAAACAGTTAGCATAACAACACTCATTATTGCAAGGGTCCTCTTTTGCGTTTTTTGTACAAAATGTTGAATTAAAATTTTCATATTGCAAATTTTAGATATTTCTATGATATAAAAATTACAAAAGTAATACATTTTTTTCATTTTCAATTATTTTTTAATATTTTACAAACAAAAAAACAATATTGTTTATTGTAAATTCACAAATTTAATGTTTCTAAAGCGGAATTTTCTTTGCGCGTCATTTCTTTTTGGGCGAGTTCGGTTTTGTCGTTTTGCCCTGTGAGATGCAAAAGTCCGTGAACGATTACGCGGTGCAACTCGTTGGCAAACTGCGTTTTATATTTCTGTGCATTGCTCAACACAGTTTCTATGCTGATGTAAATATCACCTGCAACAGTTGCCCCTGCGGTGTAATCAAAAGTAATAATATCGGTAAAATAATTATGGTTAAGATATTGATTATTAATATTTAAAATCATTTCATCGTTACAAAAAACATAATTTAGCGTTCCTATTTTTTTACCATAAAAATCAGCAGTACGTTGTAGCCAAAGCGAAACTTTCTTTTGATTATCCAATTTAAAATCAATATTCTCCGAAATAAAATTTATCATTAAAGTTATAATTTGTTTATTCGAATTAAAATTATCCAAAAAATAAATATGCCATTAAAATTGAAACAGTAATTCCAACCAAATCAGCAAGAAGCATAGCACCTATTGTGTAGCGCGTATTTTTTATGCCTACTGCGCCAAAATAAACCGCAATAACGTAAAAAGTAGTGTCGCTGCTGCCCTGCAAAATCGCCGAAAGCCGCGCGGCAAACGTATCCACGCCAAAAGTTGTAATTGTATCAACCATCATTCCACGTGCCGCCGAGCCTGAAAACGGTTTAATCAACGCTGTTGGCAACCCATCGACAAAGCGCGGGTCAGCACCAACAAATTCGGTTAAATGTTTGATAAAATTAATCACCAAATCGAACACACCCGATGTGCGCAGCAGCGAAATAGCAACCAGCATTCCCACCAAATACGGAATTATGCGCACGCAAACCTTAAAACCGTCTTTTGCCCCTTCGATAAAACTGTCGAAAATATTGATTCTTTTCCAAAGTCCGCCGACAACTATTGCAAAAAATATTAATAAAATCAAACCATTGCTAATCAATTTGTTAGCCGTATCAAGTTCCGCACTGTTCATTTTTACTAAAAGTAAAATCAGCCCACCTGCAATTACTGAAATCGTTCCAATAAAAGCAAATATTTTTGGCTGCAAAAGATTTATTCTTTGTTTAATGGCAACAATAATCATCGACGCCATTGTAGCGCAAAAAGTGGCGATAAGCGTTGGCAGAAAAATTTCCGTCGGATTGGCAGAATGTTGCGCCGCACGAATTGCGATAATAGAAACAGGAATTAAAGTCAGTCCGCTTGCGTGCAGGCAGAGAAACATTATTTGTGCATTTGAGGCGCGGTTTTTATCAGGGTTGAGTTGCTGCAAACTTTCCATCGCCCGCAGCCCGAAAGGCGTTGCGGCATTGTCCAAGCCAAGCAGATTGGCTGAAAAATTTAGCGTCATCAGCCCAAAAGCAGGGTGATTTTTCGGCACTTCGGGGAAAATTTTTGAGAAAAACGGCTGAATAATTCGACTCAAAAACCGTATCCCGCCTGCCTGCTCGGCAATTCCCATAAAACCCATAAAAAGCGTCATTATCCCAATCAAACCGAGCGAAATTTCCACTGCTGTTTTCGCTGTTGCGATAATGCCGTCAGAATGTTGAATGCGGAAAATATCTGTTTGTTCGGCAGATATTTTTTTATAAAAAATGCCATTCTGTTCAAAAACAGTGTTTTCTGGTTTATTATGCAAAAAATTAACAATATCGGCAGGAACAGTGTGCGTAAGCACAACAGTATCGCCACTTTTACCTACAACAAGGTCGTTGAAAATTGTGCGATAACTTTCACTTACACAGAATTTTATACCTGCAACCACCACAGCCACAATCACAAAAGCACTCCAAAGGCGACTTAAAACCATTTATTACAATTAATCGTTAGAATTTTTAAAAAATTATTAAAGTGCAAAATTATAATTTTTTTAGAAAGAGATTATCTTTTCTTAAAAAATTATTTATCTTTGCACCCTAATATTATTAAAAAAAAATATTATTATTATGAAAAAACTAATATGCTTGATATTATCATCTGTCAGTTTTTTAGCAGTAAATGCACAAATTGCGACAACTTACAATTTTGAAGATGCAACCGAAAATTTAAGAAGGACAACTCCATATACTCCTGCTATAAAAAGAATGTTTGTCGATTCTGTAACTTCAAGCTTGCCTATTCTTGCTCCACCCGCTGGAAGTATTTGGGTAAATAGAGAATCGCCATTTAAAAATTACACTATAGAAGAATTAGTAAAAAAAGTATTTGTAGAAGGCGGAGATTGTCTGGTTTCTAATGTTACTTTCAAGGGTTGGGGATGGAATCAGAACACGCAAACATGGACACCTAACGCAGAAAGGTCGCTGGCATATTTTAGCCATGGTACATTAAACGGACTTGGCATGGAAGAAGGAATTTTGCTCGCAACAGGCGATGTCTTAGAGGCAGAGGGTCCGAACTCTGCTACTAATGGTATGGAAGGAGGATTTTCAGGCACAGATTCTAATTTAAGCGCATTGATACCGGGATACTCAATAAACACAGTATCTGTATTAGAGTTTGATTTAATTCCATTTACAAACAGTCTTCATTTCGATTATATTTTTGCTTCCGAAGAGTATCCCGAATTTAGTTGTTCCAACTATAATGATGTATTTGGTTTTTTTATTTCTGGTCCGGGAATTACAGGTACGCGCAATATTGCTCTTATCCCAAATACTAATATGCCTGTATCCATTGCCAATATACATCCATACACTTCCTCCTATTGCCTTGCTCAAAATGCGCAATATTATGTAGATGGAACGGGAAATCTTTATACTGAATTTGACGGACATACTACCATGCTCACCACAGCGGCAACAACAGTTATTCCCGGTTCTACCTATCATTTGAAATTAGCCATTGCTAATGTGGGCGATTATAAGCTTGGTTCAGGAGTATTTCTGCGTGCAGGCAGTTTGGATTTGGGCTTGGCGTTAGTTAATCATGGCAATGATTTTCAAGGAATGGATAATGTTTTTGAAGGTTGTGGAAATAATCAATTTATAATAAACCTTAGTCCATTGGCAAATGGCATTTCTTTGATATTACAATATTCTGGAACAGCGGTAAATGATATTGTTTCGCCCGATGGCAGTCCTTTGCCTGCAACGGTTACAATTCCGGCAGGAACATCAGAATTTTCAATTCCTTATAAAGTAAATTCGCCTGTTACTGCAAATGGCGGTACTTTTACTATAACCATAACTACCAATTCTATATTGTGCCAAAACCAAGAAATAATAAATAAAACCATTTATGTTTATGATAAAATAACAAACCCGCAATTCAATATCACAACAACCTGCGATAACAATAGCGGAACTTTAGGTGTTGTACTTACAGAGGGTAGCCCCAATGTAAAATTCAGCATTGACGATGAAAATATTTGGCACAACGTATCTAACTATTCTGTTGCAATTCCTGTGGGGGCTCATACGATAATTTTAAAAGATTCTGGAAGTTGCAGCGTTGATACTTTTAATATTAATGTTCCTTATAAAAGTTCATCGGATACAACAATTTATGATACAATATACGTACACCAATCATATCATCTCAATGGATTCAATGTGCCTGAACAGGATAACGTTGGAGTTTTTTATTTTCCATTAACTCTTCAAAATGTTTATGGTTGCGACAGTACTGTTTATCTTATACTTACAGTTTTGGATATAATT
>WRGS01000066.1 GCA_009787075.1 Paludibacter sp. | reverse complement strand
ATTGTTAGTAATTTTTATTTTAAGATTGTACAATCTTTTTGCATTTTACGCTTTTTTTGAGTACTTTTGCAGCGCAAACTTTCCAAAATATTGCATAAATTGATTATTGTATCATAAGGCGATGAAAAACAAGGATATAAATAAGAAAAATTCTTTTTGGAATATGCACCTGACAGCGGTTTTGAGTTTGTCGCTGGTGCTGTTTTTGGTTGGTTTTGTGGCTTTGCTTGCGTTTTTGGCAAACGATATGTCCAACAATATCAGGCAAAACATGACTTTTTATATTGTACTCGCAGATGATACAGAACCCGCTTACAGTCAGCAGATTGAATATATGCTCACTAACGGCAATTATGCCAAAGAAACGCATTTTATTTCCAAAGAAGATGCTTTGAAAGAACATATTGCAACTATGGGCGACGACCCAACTGAATTTTTTAAATACAATCCTTTACTCGCTTCTATTGAAGTAAAATTAAATCCCGCATACGCAAATACAGACAGCATTGCAAAAATTGAAAATATACTTCAACCTTTCAATTCAAAAATCGACCACTTTGACTATCCAAAAGATATGATGGATATGGTTAATTCCAATATTACGCGCATCGGAATTATGCTCGGACTTGTTGCGTTGATTTTACTGCTTATTTCTATTGTGTTAATTAGCAGTACTATACGGCTAATGATTTATGCCGACCGTTTTATTATACGCTCAATGTGGCTTGTGGGCGCAACTGCGTGGTTTATTCGCAAGCCGTATATTGGGCGTGCAATGCTCGACGGATTTATAGCCGCGTTGCTTGCTTGCGGTTATTTGGCGGCGTTTGTGTGGTTTTTGCAGAGCAGTTTTGCGTTTAATTTATTTGTGAAAAAACCTTTGATTTTGGCAATTGTGGCGGGCGTTGTAATTGTTACAGGCGTATTGCTGACGGCGGTATTAGCGTTTTTTGCTGTTGGAAGGTACATTAAAATGAAAGCGGAAAAAATGTTTAGAATTTGAAAAAAAATATGTTTGTAATTTTTTTGATATATAATATTTTGACAAAAATTTTTAATTAAATAAATAAAAAATGAAAGATTTAAGAATAGGAAAAATTAATCTGTGGCTTATTTTGGTTGGATTTGTGGTAATAATTATCGGATTTTTGCTGATGATGGGTGCGCCGTCGGGCGTGGAATTTAATCCCGATATTTTCAGCACAAGACGAATTGTCGTTGCGCCGATGGTTTTGTTGGCGGGCTTTGTTTTTATAATTTTTGCAATTTTGTACAAACACAAAAACAAAAAAGAAGAAAATACTAAATGAATATAATTCAGACGATTATAATAGCGGTTGTAGAAGGATTGACCGAATTTTTGCCTGTTTCTTCAACAGGTCATATGATTTTGACTCAAGCGTTGCTTGGAGTACAAAGTGATGAATTTATTAAAATGTTTACTGTAAATATCCAATTTGGCGCAATTTTATCAGTTATTGTGCTATATTGGAAGCGGTTTATAAAACTTAATCCAATTAAAATTTTTGAAAAACCTGAAAATAAAAATTTAACTTTTTTTAAAAAAATAATTTTTTATACAAAACGTTTTTTAGAAAAATTTAATTTTTACAAAATTCTTTTTATTGCATTTCTCCCCGCTGCGGTTTTGGGCTTTATTTTTAACGATTATATTGATTCGTTGCTCGAAAGCGTACGTGTAGTTGCAATTATGCTCGTTATTGGCGGCGTATTTATGCTTTTTGTTGATAAATGGTTTAACAAACCATCTGAAAATCAGGAAATTGATTGGCTGCGTGCGCTAAAAATCGGTTTTTGTCAGTGCATTGCTATGATACCGGGCGTTTCCCGCTCAATGGCGACAATAGTTGGCGGAATGAGTACAAAACTTACGCGCAAAAACGCTGCGGAATTTTCATTTTTCCTTGCTGTGCCTACAATGGCTGCCGCTTCGGGATATTCGCTTTTTAAACTTTTGCGCACAGATGCGGGGTTGAAACTTTTTACAGAACATTGGTCGGAATTGCTTATTGGCAATATTGTGGCCTTTGTTGTGGCAATGGCGGCAATCAAATTTTTTATTGATTTTCTTACAAAATTTGGTTTCAAAATTTTTGGCTGGTATAGAATTATTGTTGGTGTGTTGATACTTATTTTACTTTTGTGTGGTGTTAATCTGAATATATTATAAAGTTTTTTTCAAAACCTTATTATTGTAATTTTATTTGCAAATATTTGTACTCTAATTAAATAAAAAAAAAACGAAAAAACAAAATGTTATGTCCGAAAATAAAAATCAGAAAGTAACTAAACAGACTTCAAGTCCATTTAGTTACGACAATTTAGAAACAATGACAGGTTTTCTCTTTTGGCAGGTGTCAAGTACGTGGCATACAAGTCAGGGGAAAATGCTAAAAACCCTTTTCGATATTTCACAGTTGCACTATGTGATTTTGTCGAGTACGCGCTGGCTTAATATTGAAGGAATTGAAGTAACTCAATCGTATTTGTCGATGCACGCAAAAGTTGAGAAAATGACAATTTCAAAAAATGTGGTAGAACTTCAAGAACGTGGATATTTGGCACGAAACAAGCATTTGACAGACCACCGCGCCAATATAATTACCATTACTGAGAAAGGCATAGAATTACTTAACAAAGCGGTAATTGAAATTGAAAAAATGGATAACGCATTTTTCAACGCGCTCAAACGCCGTCGTTCGTTGTTTAATTCGCTTTTATTGGAAATGCTCAAAGAAAATCGCAATTTCTTTTTATAAAATTTGCTGAATTTTATGAGCAAAATTTTATTGCATGCCTGTTGCGCTCCCTGTTCGGCTGCTGTTGTTGAATGGCTGCTGCTAAATAATTATCACCCAATACTTTATTTTTATAATCCAAATATTTTCCCTGAAAAAGAATACGAAATTCGCAAAAAGGAACTTGTGCGTTATGCACAAAAATTTTCACTTTCAATAATTGACGATGATTATAATCATGAGCAATGGCTTGAACAAATTAACGGTTATCAAAACGAGCCAGAGCGCGGCAAACGATGTGATATTTGCTTTAAAATCAGAATGTTAGCCGCTGCAAAAAAAGCGAAAGAATTGCAAATTCCGCTTTTTGCAACTACGCTCGCCTCCTCGCGCTGGAAAAATATTGAACAAATTAATGCCGCAGGAATTTATGCTGCTGCGCAGTTTGAAAATTTGACTTTTTTTGAAAAAAATTGGCGAAAAGACGGACTTTCCAACCGCCGCAATGAACTTTTAAAAGAAAACGGTTTTTACAATCAACAATATTGCGGCTGCGAATTTTCTAAAAAATTTGTCAATTAAAAAATATGAAACAAATTGTTATAATTTCAGTATTATTTATATGGTATTGTTAATTTAGTATAGCAAACATAGTTTTATTCCTTTTTTGGATTGCTTCCTGCTTTGTTCCTCGCAGTCGCAATGACGTAACTATCTATACTACAACCTCATTGCGAGGAGTGAAACGACGAAGCAATCTAAAAAATAACAAAAACTATATAAAACTAACAATACCATTTATATTTACATCTTGTTATACATCAACGATAATGACCAAGCCTTTTGATTTTACAATAATATATCAAAAGGCATTGAAAGAAATAATTGCAGGTTAATTCAAATGACAAAATGACCTTTGAAAAGCGCGGAAATATGACATTTTTGTCATATTTCCGCGCTGGCACGAAATCTGTAATAAGTGGCGTAGAAATTTAAAAAAATAGTTTTAATAATAAAATAAATTTTAATATGAAAATAAATATCAAACCATTGGCAGACCGCGTGTTGGTGCGTCCGGCAGCGGCAGAAGAAAAAACTGCAAGCGGAATTATTATTCCTGACGCAGCCAAAGAAAAACCGCTCAAAGGCGAAGTACTCGCC
>WRGS01000065.1 GCA_009787075.1 Paludibacter sp. | reverse complement strand
AATTTCTTATCTGCAATAGTCTTAATTTGTGCATTGCGCACTGCAAAAATCAAAATAATTCTTAACAGAAAATCACGCTGTAAAAGTACGGTAATATTTTGTCAATATTTTTCGTTTTACGGATATTTTTTATGCAAAAGCATAAAAAATATTTCGATTATGGAAAAATCAAAAGAAATTGTTAGTAAAATAATCAAAACAATCCATGATATTCGCAAACAAAAGGGTTATTCCAATGAAGCAATGGCTATGGATTTAGGCATAAGCACTTCTGCCTATAACAAAATGGAAAGAATGGAAGCGTCTATATCTTTGGAAAGATTTGTTAAGATAAAAGAAATTCTTAATGTTCCTTACTCTGAATTTTTCGATTCTACAGTAAAGAGTGTTTATCAGCAAGATTTGAAAGACAACTCCATTGGTCATTGCGAAGTTCAAACTTTGTATCAGGAAAATCGTGAAGTTTACGAAAAACTTCTCTGCGCCAAAGACGAACAAATCGCCTTGCTGAAAAGTATGCTGGAAAAGCAATGAGCAGCACGAAAGTTTAAAAGGGCGAAAGGTCTTTTATTTTACATTTCGCCCATTCGTGCTTTCGCCCTTTACTTAAAGTTGCATTTGAAAGTTGAAAATATACGATTTTTAAAAATAAAAAATTCAGTGTAAAATCTCATTTATTTCATTACTTTTGTATTCTATATTTTTAACCAAAAACAATGACACAACCCAATCTCAGACAACTTTATTTTAAAGATACTTCGTTTGCCAATTTGATGAGACATCGAATTTATAACATTTTGCTTTATGCCAGCCGTTACGATGCTTTCACATTGGAAGAAGACGGGCGAATTGATGAACAGATTTTTAACGAATATGTTTCGCTTCATTTGCGCTATCCGCCGCGTTTTCGGCTTGTTACCTCCGAAGAAGAAGCGGCGGCAACGCTTAATGAAATGAGTTTTGATTTGATAATTTCGATGCCCGCAGGCGATACGATTAATCCTTTTGAATGGGCAAAAAAAGTGAAACGGGCGCACGAAAATATTCCGATTGTTGCCCTTGTGCCATTTTCGAGAATCGCCGTTGAGCAAATTACACACGAAGATTTGTCGGCTATCGACTATGTTTTCAGTTGGCTTGGCGATTCCGATATTTTGCTTGCAATAATAAAGTTGATTGAAGATAAAATGAATATTGACGAAGATATTAAATCGGTTGGCGTACAGGCAATTATGTTTGTCGAAAATTCTGTGCGTTTTTATTCGTCAATTATTCCCCGCTTGTATAAATTTATTTTCAAGCAGTCGCATTCGTTTATGACTGAGGCGCTTAACGAACACGAGCGAATGGTGCGTATGCGCGGACGACCGAAAATTCTTTTCGCACGAAATTATGAAGAGGCAATGTCGCTTTATCAAAAATATTCTAATAATATTTTGGGCGTAATTTCTGATGTTGAATTTGAAAAAAACGGCAAAGAAAACCGCAAAGCAGGTATTCAACTTTGCCGCGAAATCCGCAAACGCGATAAATTTGTGCCTCTAATAATTGAATCGACCGATTATGCGAACAAAGCGGCGGCAAACGAATTCAATGCCATTTTTGTTTCCAAATCTTCGAAAACGTTTTTCATCGATTTGCGCAACCAGATTACGTTCAGTTTCGGTTTTGGAAGTTTTAATTTTTATAATCCTAATACAAAAAAATTGGAATTGCAGATTAAAAATTTAAAAGATTTGCAGGATAATATTTTTAATATTAGCGATGAATGTCTTTTACATCACGTTCTGCGCAACGATATTTCTCGCTGGCTTTATTCGCGTGCGATATTTCCTTTGGCTGAATTTCTGAAAGGTTTTGATATGCAAACGCTTGACATTTCGATGGACGAAGTTCGGCAACTGATTTTTGATTCTATTGTGATGTACCGTCAAATAAAAAATCGCGGCGTAATTGCAATTTTTGACCCCAAAAAATATGATAAATATTCCAATTTTGCGCGTTTGGGCGATGGCTCGCTCGGCGGTAAAGGGCGCGGGTTGGCGTTTGTCGATGCAATGATTAAACGAAATGATAATTTGCAAAATATTGATAATACGAGTATTACGATACCAAAAACACTGGTAATCTGTACCGATATTTTTGCCGAATTTATGGAAACGAACAAACTTTACGATTTTGCGCTTTCGGAAGCATCTGACGAAAAAATTCTTGAACGTTTCCTGCTTGCAGCACTGCCCGAACGGCTTTATCCAAATATTCGCGCTTTTGCTAAAACGCTTTATGCACCGATTGCAGTGCGCTCGTCAAGTTTGTTGGAAGATTCTAATTATCAACCATTTGCAGGAATTTATTCTACTTATATGCTGCCTTGCGATTATTTGGATATGGACAACACGGTTGCAATGGTGGCAAAGGCGATTAAAGCGGTTTATGCGTCTGTTTATTATCGGGCGAGCAAATTGTATATGCGCAACACAAAAAATGTGATTGACGAAGAGCGAATGGCAGTTGTTTTACAGGAAATATGCGGTACAGAACACGGAAATCGTTTTTATCCGTCATTTTCGGGCATAACGCAGTCGTTAAATTATTATCCTATCGGTGCGGAAAAAAGCAGCGAAGGAGTGGCAAATATCGCTTTTGGTTTGGGAAAATATATTGTCGATGGCGGACGCGGATTGAGATTTTCGCCTGCGCACCCAAATAATGTGCTGCAAACAAGCACAATTCCGCTTGTTCTGAAAAATACGCAGGATTATTTTTTCGCTTTGAATTTGGAAGATAAAGAATTTCAACCTACAACTGACGATACTTTTAATTTGCTGAAAATCAACGTTCAAGATGCAGTAAAAGATGGAACTTTGAAATATATTGCCTCAACGTACAATTTCCGCGAGCAAACCATTAGCGACAATATCAACGAAGACGGCAGGAAATTGATTACTTTTGCCAATATTCTGAAACACAATGTTTTCCCCTTGTCAGATATTTTGCAAAACTTGCTTTCTGTCGCTCAAAAAGAATTGGGACGACCTGTGGAAATGGAATTTGCTGTAAATCTTGATTATTCGCCCGCACAGCAGCATACTTTTTACCTGCTGCAAGTGCGTCCGATTGTAAGTATTAACAATAATTTTAATGAAAATTTAGATAAAATTCCGCCCGAAGATACAATTATTTCTTCCAAAAATGCTTTGGGAAATGGAATTATTGATAATATTTTTGATGTGATTTACATAAAACCTGAAACATTTGATTCTGTTGAAAATCAACAACTTGTAGAACAAATAGAACAACTTAATGCTCAACTTGTTGCCGAAAATCGTAATTATATTCTGATTGGTCCCGGCAGGTGGGGTTCTTCCGATGCGTGGCTTGGAATTCCTGTAAAATGGCAGCACATCAGCAATGCACGTGTAATTGTAGAATCGGGTTTGCCAGATTATCGAATTGACCCAAGTCAGGGAACGCATTTTTTCCAAAATCTCACTTCGCTTGGCGTGTTTTATTTTACAATAAATCATTTTTCGGGCGATGGATATTATAATTTAAAATATTTAAACAGCAAAAAAGCAAAATTTGAAAACGATAAAATCCGTCATATTCGTTTTGACAAACCGATAATCGCCAAAGCGGACGGCTGCAAAGCCGAAGGCGTGATAATGAAAGCGGGCTTATGATGCATTACAGGTATTGTTAATTTAGTATAGCAAACATCGTTTTATTTTTTTTCTGGATTGCTTCATGCTTCGTTCCTCGCAGTCGCAATGACGTAAATATCTATGCTACAACGTCATTGCGAGGAGTGAAACGACGAAGCAATATAGAAAATAACAAAAACTATACAAAACTAACAATACCGTATTACAATGTAGAGTCTTTTTTTT
>WRGS01000064.1 GCA_009787075.1 Paludibacter sp. | reverse complement strand
TTTTTTAGCAAATTTTTAATTCCGCCAACGGGTTATTATTATTGATTACAATATTTATTCAATGTTCCCCATAAAATAATAATATTGTTGAATTGAAACAAGATATTGCTTTAATAGTTGATGATTTTACATCCGAAAATCCAAATTATAAAGTTTATGAATTATACATAGATAAAATTATGCCAGATAGCATTATCTCAATCTTGTTTGCAGGAGAAAAGAGTTTGACCTGCTCTGAAAACTCTTATTTCAAACAAAAAAGTATCATACATTGTATATCCAATGGGAAAAGAATAGATATTTACTCAGGCTTTGAACGGTATATTGACAGCAAAATCGTTTCAGACAGTTTAATCTATCAACATGCACAGACAGCGGGAATTGGTTGGACTATTATTGATGTCAAAGAAAAAATCATTATTGAAAAGGACGGGGTAAATTATCCATTTATTCCATTGCCATTGAAAATTACAGTACCATTTGCACCGCCCGTCCCGCTTAGTTTGCAATTCAGCGGATTTGAGTATTAGGATTTTTAATCCGATTTTATTTTATCGCATTACAAATGCTAATATTCATTATTGCAGGATTGCAAATCCTGCAAGACGAGGGATTGCTTCGGGCTATCGCCCTCGCAATGACGCTCTTATGAGTTCCCTAAAATCTATCGCCATCTTTTTGTCAAGTCACCGAAATAATCAATACGTCTGTCGCGGAAGAATGGCCATATACGGCGTACTTGCTCAGTGCGGCTCAAATCAATTTCGCAAATAAGGTTTTCGTCTGCCTCTGACGATGCCTGCGCAATAATTTCACCCTGCGCTCCTGCAACAAAACTGCTACCCCAAAACTGAATTCCCTGCTCAATATCATCAACGCTCGCCTCCCATCCCACTCTGTTGCAGGCAATAACGTGAAGTCCGTTTGCTACAGCGTGCGCCCGCTGAACTGTTATCCAAGCATCTTTTTGACGTTGACGCTCATCTTTAGTATCGTTAATATCCCAACCTATTGCAGTTGGATAAATAAGCAAATCCGCGCCAGCCATTGCCATCAACCGCGCGGCTTCGGGATACCATTGGTCCCAGCAAACCATCACGCCAAGCATTCCCACTGATGTTTTTATCGGACAAAAACCTAAATCGCCTTCTGTGAAATAAAATTTTTCGTAAAACGAAGGGTCGTCAGGAATATGCATTTTACGATATTTTCCTGCAACAGTTCCGTCTGCCTCAATTACAACGGCTGTATTGTGATACAAACCCGCACCGCGTTTTTCAAACAGTGAAAGCACAAGTACAACGCCAAGTTCTTTAGCTATTTTTCCAAAAAAATCAGTGGATTTACCCGGAATTGTTTCCGCCAAATCGAAGCATTGAACATTTTCTGTTTGGCAAAAATACAGCGAATTGTGTAATTCCTGCAACACAACAAGATGTGCGCCTGATGCCGCACATTGACGAATATTTTTTTCAAGATTAAATTTATTCAATTCAATATCTTGAACATTATGCTGCTGTATTATTCCCGCTTTCATCTTCGTTTCCACGCTGGAATGTTTTCAATATAAGATAATTTTTCTTCGTTGTTCAGTTCTTTTAATAAATCTTCAATATTAACAGAGGGTATATCATCGTCATTTGTTTGTGTTGTCTGTTCTGGCTCAGTTTTTTTCCCGCCATAAATTTCTTCTATTATTGCGTCAGTATTCTTTTTAGGCGGTTCTTCGGCAATTACATTACTTGCCGCTTGGTTTTCCGCCTGACTTACAATAGGTTGCTGTGGCTGAGGCGGCTCAACAATAGGTAGTTCAGGTGTTTTTGCTATCAAATCTTTCATTCCCGGAATTGCGCTAATATCAAATCCTGTGGCAATAAGAGTAACCTTAACGGCTTTTTCCAAAGAATTATCGTAAGTAATTCCCCAAACTACATCAATATTTTCGCTCATTTGCTCCATAAATTTATTTATTTGTTCAACCTCTTCTATTGAAATCTGGTTTTCGTCTGATTCTGAACAGTAAAAATTAAGCAAAATCTTTTTAGAAGAACTAATATCATTGTCGAGCAAAGGAGAGTACAACGCGTTGTGTATCGCTTTTTCTATGCGCAACTCGCCTTCTGATGCGCCTGTGTTCATAACTGCCACCTGTCCGTTTTCCAAAATACGTTTCACATCAGCAAAATCGAGGTTGATATGTCCTGTAATTGTAATAATTTCGGCAATTGACTTAGCTGCGTTGGAAAGCACGTCGTCGGCATAACGAAACGCCTCCGACAATTTCATATTAGGATAAAGTTTAAGAAGTTTTTCGTTATTTATTACCAAAATAGCATCGACATATTTATTAAGCGTGCGCACGCCTTCGAGCGCGGCGCGAATTTTTGGCGCGCCTTCAAATTTGAACGGAATAGTAACAATAGCAATAGTCAAAATCTTCATTTCATGAGCGGTGCGCGCAATAATCGGCGATGCGCCCGTGCCTGTACCGCCGCCCATTCCTGCGGTAATAAACACCATTTTTGTGTTATCGCCGAGCATTTTTTTGATACTTTCAATAGACTCTTCTGCTGCCATACGCCCTGTTTCAGGATCTGCACCCGCACCCAGTCCGCTTGTAAGTTGAGGTCCCAACTGAATTTTGTAAGGAATCGGCGATTTTGCAAGGTCTTGAATATCTGTATTGCAAATAACAAAAGTAACATCTGTTATTCCCTGACGGTACATATGATTCACTGCGTTTCCGCCGCCGCCGCCCACGCCAATTACTTTAATTATTGAAGGAGAAATAGTTTCCGATACCACAGGAGGTGGAGTTATTGTTAATTCGTCCATTTTTTGTAAAGTTTTTTTATAAAATAATTTCAAACTGCAAAATTAACAAAATATTTTCTTTTTCTATAAAAAGCATATTTTTTTGCAATAAATAATCAATTTTAATTTTGGCACGCTATTTGCTTTTCTAATGCAAATGATAAAAATTTTTAGCGTTTTTATCTGAACAAAATAATTTTATTAACATTTAAAATATAAGGAATTAATATTATGAGAGCAAAAACACTCTTTTTAGCAGTTGTAACAAGTTTATTTACATTCTTTTCCTGCTCTGCTCAACAACGCGTAACCGTTGAAGCAACAAGCAGCGACATCAGTTACAACCTCGATTTGCAGGCTGTTGCCAATTTGTTTGGCGAGGCTTACGATTTGGAAAATTTTGAGATGCGCCTCAACGACCCGAACAATCCAATATCCAACCTCGATTTGAACAACGACGGTTATGTGGATTATTTGCGCGTAATTGAAGCCACTGAAAAAGACACCAAACTTGTTGTTATTCAAGCGGTTTTAGATAAAGACGTTTATCAGGATGTTGCCACTATCGTTGTCGACCGTCAGAAGAAAAACACAACTTATGTTCAGGTAATTGGCAATTCGTACATTTACGGTCCAGATTATTGCTTTGAGCCTGTTTATGTAATTGTTCCTCCGATTTATTCGTGGTTTTGGAGTCCGCGCAGACACGTTTGGTGCTCGCCTTATTATTGGGGATATTATCCTTCATATTATAGGTATTACAGTCCGTATCCTGTTAATGTTTATGTAAATCATATTCATGTTAGTTATTATAATACGAATATTACTTATAATTATACATCTGTACGCAACAATCGCCGCATAGACAATATGTCGCGTAATGTCAGCCGAAACGACTATGCAACGCGCTACCCTGACCGTTCTTTTTCAAATCGTAATTCAGGAATGGCAACAAACCGTTCTCAATTGCGTGATATTCAGCCGGGCAGAGGAGGTTCGCGCGATAATTCGGCAGGCAGAATTAATTCAACAAACCAGCGCGATGCAAGCGCAGGACGCACAACAGCAAACGGAAC
>WRGS01000063.1 GCA_009787075.1 Paludibacter sp. | reverse complement strand
GCGCTACGCTGGATAAACATTGATGAAATGCCAGAAAATGAAGACAAAGAAATATTGTTCAAAATTCGTTTGGAAACAGGAGGTTATTATTATTGTACCGCTAATTCAACATTCTTTGAATATTGTAAAAATAAGAAAGACAGAAAATTTGAAATTAAATTTTGGCGACCAATAGAATTTGAATAAAATTTTTGTTTTTTATTTTGGAATAATTTTTGTATTTTTGCCGCGTGAAATCTAATAAAAAAACAACGATATGGCAGAATTAAAGAATCCAATAAAGGAAGCCGAAAGATATTTGCAGAATGCCAAACAAATACTTTCAGAGAAAGCCGAAAAAGACGGTAATTATTACAATGACAGTAAATATGTAAAAATGGCAGGCAATACAGCGTGGAGTGGTGTATTATTGGCTCTTGATGCTGTTACCGATGTACGTAAAAATCTAAAAGACAATCAACGGCTTGATATTCAAGATTATCAAAATGCGGTAGCGAAAAAAGACCGAAAAATGACAAAGCCATTATATTCTACCTATCAAAATTTGCATTTATATTTGGGCTATGATGGAAATTTGAGTTATAAGACCGTACAGGATGGTTTGGAACAAGGCAAGCATATGATTGCGTGGGCAAGCAAACACTACAATTCTAAAAAAGCCGCTAATTAGCGGCTTTTTTTATTAAAACGGCGTTTCCCATTCTTCCGTAGGCGCGTACTCAATCGAATTAGAACCCGGCGCGAAAGGTTGCATATCTGCGGTGTCTTCGGTAAAGAATAATGAACGCGCATAATCTTCAAGGGTTTTTATTACGTTATTACGATTTGAGAAACCAAGTACCGCATCAGATACGCCCGACATCACATCAGTAGAATCCATATTGCCGCCTGTATTTTCCATTATTCCCTCAACAAAAGCATCAAGAGTTTTTGGTCGATGATATATTTTATTGAGTTGTAAAGGTTTCTGTTTAAGTTTATTTCTGTTTATTTTTTGTATAAAGAAAGCGTTTGATTTTCAATGAAGCAGTTTTTTCAAACGGTTGCTCAACAATATCTATACGTTTAATTTGTGAAAATTTATTCAATCGTGCGTTGATTTTGCTCTTTACATTTTCCATCCAAATTTGGTAGCGTTCTTTGCGATTTTCCACATTTAAACGAATGTTTTCAATATGTTTTTCGAGTTCTTCAAGGTTTGGCAGCACTTTGGCAACCAAAAAACCATCTTCTTCAATCACAAGCGATTCAACTACAAATTCCTGATTATTAATTACGCTCTCAATATCTTCTGGATAAATATTTTCGCCATTTGCACCAATAATCGTGCTTTTGGAACGTCCTTTGATAAAAAGTCGTCCATTATTATCCAAATATCCCAAATCACCGGTTTTAAACCAATTATCATCAGTAAGCACTTCGGCGGTCAGTTCTGGATTTTTGTAATAACCACGCATCACATTCGGTCCTTTTACCCATATCTCCCCTACTCTTTTCTTATTTTTTTCAACTATTTGAATATCAACACCTTGTAATGCAATTCCGGTTGATTGCAGTTTGGTTTTTCCAACTCCTGCACCTGCAATAAGCGGCGAAGTTTCAGTCAAACCGTAGCCGATTGCATAAGGAAACTTTGCTTCTGCAAGAAAACGCTCAACGCGCGAATCAAGTTTTGAACCGCCAATTCCAAAAAATTTCAGCCGTCCGCCAAATACTTTGTACAATTTTTTTCCTGCAATTTTATGAATAATTATACGAAAAACAGGCGTTTTATAAATTGAACGGATAAAGTGATTTTTCGTAAATTTGCTCTGTACTTGTGTTTTATAAATTTTTTCCATAATTAACGGAACAGAACACATCATTGTTGGGCAAATTGTTTCCAGCGCAGGCAAAAGCGTAGCTGGCGTAGGCAGTTTTTCAAGATAAAAAATAGAACTGCCGTACATTATAGGATAAATCATTCCAATAGTGTTTTCGTAAGTGTGCGAAAGCGGCAAAAACGACAAAAAGACATCTGAACTGTCAATTTGCTGAAATTGAGCGCATTGTGTAGCATTCCAGGTAATATTCCTATGTGTGAGCATCACGCCTTTCGACCGTCCTGTTGTGCCCGAAGTATAAATCAATGCTGCCAAATCATCTTCATTTACAAGGGCTTGCTTATAATTTTCAACTTCTGATAAATTTGCATTTCCTTTTAAAATGGAAAAGTCTTCAAGTTTTACCACAAAAGTTATCGATGGAAAGTCGGAATTTTGAATTTTTGAAATTTGACGATCACTGACAAACAGTGCTTTGGTTTCAGAATGTTGTAAAACGTCCTTAATTTCGTGTTTTGAAAAATCTGGTAAAATCGGCACAGCCACAAGCCCAGAACTTACAATAGCAAAATAGGCAATTACCCAGTTTGGCATATTCTGACTTAAAATAGCCACTTTATCACCTTTTTTCAAACCCGCAGCAAACAGCAAACGTGTGATTTCATCGGTCTTTTCACCCAATTCAGCATAAGTAATCGGTTCTTTTCCCACAAAAGCAATGCTTGGCAATTGCGCAAAATGCGTTACCGAATACGCAAACAAGGATTGCAAAGTCAGCGGATTATGTTCAATTTTTTTGCTTAACAGTTTGTCGATTATATTTGTGGGATTTACCATTTTATTATAAAACTTTATTTTTAAACAACAATAATCGTTCCAAAAATAAAAAATATTTAAATTTATCAGACTTTTTTATTGAAAAATTAATTTTATTAAAAAAAATTATCCGTTCAAATGAAAGTTTTTTATAAATATTCTGTAAATATTTTTATTGTTTTGTAAAAAAGATATTTTAAATTAATTTTGCAAATAAAAAATATCACAATGGAAAAACAAATTCATATTTCAAAATGCCCTGTTTGCAGCACAGATAATTTCAAAAAATTATTTATTTGCAACGATTTTTTAGTTTCAAACGAAAAATTTACACTTTTCAAGTGTGAAAAGTGCGGATTTGTTTTTACACAGGATTTTCCTTGCGAAAACGCAATTGGGAAATATTACGATGCGCCAGAATATGTTTCGCATAGCAACACACAGCGTGGCGTTGTGAATTTTTTATATCATTTTGCAAGAAAAATTGCTTTGCGTTCAAAAGTGAAACTTGTACAAAAATTTGCTGCCCTTGAAAATGGAAATCTGCTTGATATTGGTGCAGGAACAGGATATTTTCTCAATTCTATGAAAAATGCAGGTTGGACTGTCAGCGGAATTGAGAAATCGGTAGTAGCTCAGACTTTTGCCAAGCAAAAATTTGATTTAACGCTTTATGATTCGGAGCAAATAATGAAAATTGCCGACAATTCCAAAGATGCAATTACTTTGTGGCACGTTTTGGAACATATTGAAAATATGAATGATACATTAAGAAATTTGTACCGAATTTTAAAACCCGACGGCGTTTTAATCGTTGCGCTGCCAAACAGAATTTCCGCAGACGCACATCATTATCGTCAAATGTGGGCGGCTTACGATGTGCCACGTCATTTGTGGCATTTTTCGCCATCAGATTTTAACCAAATTGCTGAGAAACACAATTTTAAATTATTCAAAATAAAAACAATGCTTTTCGACCCGATTTATATTTCGATACTCAGTGAAAAGCACAAATCTACATTTGTCGCCACATTGGTTGGTATGATAAAAGGCGTATTTTTTACAATTCAAAGTATTTTCAATAAAAAAAATTGCAGTTCATTAATTTATATTTTGAAAAAACAATAAACGCAAAAAAGAGATGCAAAATTTAGTAGTGTCTTAAATTAACTGATAAAATTATTTCGATATGTCCTCTTTTTGTAATAATACTTTTCAATATACATTCCAATAGCAT
>WRGS01000062.1 GCA_009787075.1 Paludibacter sp. | reverse complement strand
TTAAATGTTGCAGCCGAAAAAGAAAATCACTTTTTCGGCTGTATATTTTTAATTTAAAACTCGTTATGGTTATTACACAATACGGAATTAGGCAAATAAAAAAATCAATTTAAACCACTTTATATTCAGTAAAATATCTTTTTACACGCTAAGCGAAAATTTAAGTCCAAGCGCACTGCTGATATTTAGGAACGTAGATAATTGCATATCGGTTTCTCCTTTTTCCAATATGGCAATATATTCCCTCTTCTTTCCGACCTTTTCAGCAAGTTGCTTTTGGGTAATTTTTAATTCTCTGCGGCGGTCTTTAAGTATTTCACTGTAATACCAATTTAGAGCGCGTTCTTCAAATTTTATGCGCGAGGGTGTACCAGATTTACCGTAACGTTCATCAAGTAAATCATCTACATTGTGTAATTTTGCTAATTTTTCAGGATTTAACTGTATCATAATTTTAATTTTTTTAATAAGTCAGATTTCTTATTTTTTTGTTTTTTTTAATGCCACAAAGGTAATACATTTATTACAATTACACAGATTTTTTTAATATAAATATTAATTAATGTTTATATTAAAATTTCAATAAAACAAAGAACGTTATGCGGGCTAAATTCATTTTTTCCACAAAAAATTTGCGAAGAATTGTGATTAATTTTGTACTTTTGCACTGAACCTTAGTAAACTTTTCAATTTTAAAATTTAATGATTTTAATGGAAATGCAGCCAAAACTTTATGTTGTTCCCACGCCTGTTGGAAATTTGGAAGATATGACTTTTCGTGCAGTTAAAGTATTGAAAGAATGTGATTTGATATTTGCCGAAGATACGCGAACGAGTAGTATTTTGTTAAAACACTATGATATTCGCACGCCGATGATTTCTCATCACAAATTCAACGAACATAAAACCGTTCCTGCGATTGTAGAACGAATATTAAGCGGTCAGCAAATTGCGCTGATTTCCGATGCAGGCACGCCAGCAATTTCCGATCCCGGATTTTTACTTGTGCGCGAGTGCGTTAAAAATCAAATTATTGTAGAATGTTTGCCAGGCGCTACTGCTTTTGTACCAGCAATTGTGGCATCTGGTTTACCTGCTGATAAATTTTGTTTTGAAGGTTTTTTGCCGCAAAAAAAAGGACGGCAAACGCTTTTAAATTCACTGAAAAATGAAACGCGCACAATGATTTTTTACGAATCGCCTTTTCGCCTGGTAAAAACGCTGATGCAATTTGCCGATGTTTTTGGCAGCGAAAGGCAAGCCACTGTTTCGCGAGAGATTTCCAAACTTTTTGAACAAACCATTCGCGGAACGCTCGCCGAACTTATCACGCATTTTACAGAACACGCGCCAAAAGGTGAAATCGTTATTGTGCTTGCAGGAAATTGATTGGGATTTTATTCTAATCTATATTCAAGTTTTTTGAAAACTTTGCAACTTGCCCAGTAAAAAACAGGCGCAACAATAAATCCGCCGATTACATCAATAATGTAATGCGCTTTAATATAAATAGTTGAAAGTGCGAGTATCACAAATATTGTTAGAAGAATATAAAAAATATTTCTTTGATATTTGAAAAAAATGAAAAGAAATATCAGCGACATACCGATATGAGAACTCGGAAATGCGCCTGTACCTCGCTCGCCATAAAATTGGGCTATTGCAAGAATTTTATAAAATAAAAAACCTTCGGGAACTTTATTGCAGGTAAAATAAAATTGTGGACCTTCTACGGGCAATAAAATAAATATTAAATAAAAAATAAAAAACGAAAACATTATAATAAATGAAATCTTTTCATATATCTTTTTATCGTATCTAAAAAAGTAAAACACTGTAAATGCGATAGTTAAATAAAATGAAAAATATCCGAACGCCATTATTTCACTGATAATGCGTCCATGAAATATCTGGCTGAACATCAAACTTGGCTGGCAGCCGAAAATATATTCTTCGGTTGCAGCGAAATATTTATCAAGTTTTGGAAAAAGGCAATCGTTGAAAAATGCAGTTTCTGGATACCAAAACAAAATAAGGGCAATTGGAAACGCATAACGGATTAATTTGACTGTTTTATTATCAATTTTTTTTGCAAGCCAAGCCATAAAAAACATTTCAGCAAGGAAAAGCACTCTAAAAAGCAGTCGCACAGGTGCATTCTCAATTTTATTAAAAAAAATTAAAATATAACACGTTGTTAGCAAAATATAACAGACAGCAATGAATTCTGTCGGAGTTAATATTTTTTTATCTTTTATTTTCAAAAAGTTAGGATAAATCACAACTTATAACAATTAATTTTCAAATTTTAAGGCGGCAAAGGTAATAAAAAAAATCATAATAAACTCTAAAAAATCATTTTGTTAATAATTTTATTCCATTGCTAATGATTTTGATATTTATTTCTTTTGGCATTTGGCAGGGTTCGCCGTCAAAATGAAATTTGTCTTCGGTGTTGGATAAAACAGTTATTTCATTGGCTGTTAAAGTATTAACATATCTATTTTTTGCGATTCTTTTCAAAAACAATTGTGCTGCCAGACGAGGCGCGGTAAATAACGGGAATTTTTTCAAAATTGTAATTTCCATTTTTCCATCATGAATATCAGCGTTTGGCGCAATGCAGGCATTATAACCCCATTGTGAAATATTTGCAAAATTTATCATAAAAGCGTTATTGACTTCAAAGTCAAAATCTTTGGAAATTAATCGATAATTTTGAGGTTTATATTTGGAAAATGCACGTATAATAACCCAAAAATAGCCGATGAAACCACGAATTTTACCTTTTGCAAAATCAGCGCTTACCAACGCATCGAATCCCGCACCACAAGTACAAAAAAATGCCTGATTATTCAAAAGTCCGTAATCGGCTTCAACAATAGATGCCTGATTGATAAATTGTACTGCATGTGCCATATTTTTCGGAATTTTCAGATAAAGCGCCAAACCATTACCCGAGCCGGCAGGAATAATTCCGAGCGCGGTTTGTGTATGTACTAATGTCCGCGCAATTTCATTTACAGTACCGTCTCCACCCACAGCAACAACAATATCAAAACCCTGATTTACAAACTGTTGAGCCAATTTTTGTCCATGTCCTGCATATTCAGTTTGTGCAAAAAACGGCTCAAATTTTTTTGCATCAAGGTGTTTTTCAACGGTTTTTTGAATAGATTTCTTATGTTTTTTACCCGAAATAGGGTTTATGATAAAAGCAATTTTTTGTTTTGGCATAAAAATCGTATTTTAAGGTTGCAAAGGTAATGTTTTTTATTAAAATTGGATATTTAAATAAAAAAATTTTTGTAGAAATATTTTTTTTTGTACCTTTGCAGCCGCAAAAGAAAAAAATTGATTTTCATACAGTTTATTTTCTTCGGACCCATAGCTCAGTTGGTTAGCAGCACCTGACTCATAATCAGGGGGTCGTTGGTTCAAGCCCAACTGGGTCCACAAAAAAGCGAAATCAGTTACATTTTTTGATGAAACTGATTTTTTTTATAATAAAAATTAAATTTTGGCTCCGTAGTTCAGCTGTATAGAACGTCAGATTCCGGTTCTGAAGGTCTTGGGTTAGAATCCCAACGGAGTCACATTTTCCAAACAACAACCTACTAATTATCAGTAAGTTGTTGTTTTTATTTGGCAGGTTTTTGTTCCCTTTTGTCCCTCTAAAAGTATTTTTGTGGTTTTTTTTATCAAATTAATAGGGTAGGAGTGCCCCAAAATTTTTACAGCACCGTCATTTCCATTACCCCGCCTGTCTGTGTTTTTATCTTTTTGGGCAGTTCCATTTGATAATCTATACCCGTTGGCGGAATTAGCAAAGCGCATATTTAAGTTGTCCAATAGGTCTGTTATT
>WRGS01000061.1 GCA_009787075.1 Paludibacter sp. | reverse complement strand
ATTGCAACTGTAAAAGTAATAATTTTTCCTGAATCTGATTTGGCGGCATGCCGCCAAATCAGATTGTTTTACTCATTAAAGTTGCATTTCTTAGTTGAAGTTAAGGGATTTTAGTTTTGCTGCTGTCTTAAAAGCACAAAAAACTTAACCGCAAGGTACGCAATGAGTTTACGCAAAGAACGCAAAGTGTTTAATTTCAAGAATATATTATTTGCGATCCTTGCGAAAAATCTTTGCGCCTTTGCGGTAAAAAAGACTTTTTATGCAGCCTCAATCCATTGAAAATCAATATTTTAAAATTATTTCACTGCGCTTGCAATGACATGAAAACAGGATTTTTAGAAGTCCCATTTTGTTCATTTACATTCAATTTGAAGTTTTTGGATATATAGGGGGACCCAATTTGAAATTAATCGGCATTGTAAAATACACTCGCACAGGCTCTCCGTTTTTCTTGCCCGGAATAAATTTCGGCAAACTTTTAACTACTCTTACCGCTTCCGCATCACAATATTTGTTGAAGCCGCGCAAAACAACAACATCATTTACTGTTCCATCTTTTTCTACCACAAAACGAATTGTAGTCTTTCCTTGAATGCCCTTTTCTGCGGCTTCTATCGGATAACGTATGATTTCGAAAATATATTTGTACAATGCTTCTCTTCCACCCGGAAATTTGGGCTCTTCATCATAAATATCTTCATTTTTATTTGGATTACCTTCGTTTGCTGTACTTTCAGGTTTCAATGGCGATAATTTAATACCTTCTGACTTCTCAATCTTTTTCTCTTCGTTGGGATTATCTTGAAGTTTGAAATTAATAGGTATTGTATAATACACCCGAACAGGTATTCCGTTTTGCTTGCCCGAAATAAACTTCGGCAAACTTTTAATTACTCTTACCGCTTCCGCATCGCAGCTTTTGTCAAAGCCGCGCAAAATTTCAACGTTATCTACCGTGCCGTCTTTTTCTACCACAAAACGAATTACTACCTTGCCTTGAATGCCATTTTCCATAGCTTCTTCTGGATAATACATATTTTCGGCAATATATTCATACAACGCTTTTGCTCCTCCCGGAAATTCGGGATTTTCTTCTACGCTTACAAAAATCTTTTCATCTTCATCAGGTTTTTCTTGAGGTTTAGAATTGAGATTTTGCGCATTTAGACTTACATTAATACCTGTCAAACAGGTAATTAACGGCACAAGCAAAGCATATTTCAGCATCGCCCGCGTCTTGCTTTCTGCTTTTTTTATCATAATTATACGTTTTTTAAAGAATGAAACATTAGAATTATTTATAATTGAAATTTGGTTAGTTTCAAATACAGAATACAACTTTATTTTGCAAAGATAGTAAAAAAAATTGTTCAGGTTAATAAAAATTTAATTTTACTATTACCTTATTCATTTGCACTCAATTATTGAATTTTGAAATCAATCGGTATTGTATAAGACACTCGCACAGGCTGTCCGTTTTGCTTGCCCGGAATCCATTTCGGCAAACTTTTAACTACTTTTACTGCTTCCATATCACAATTCTCCTCCAAGCCGCGCACAATCCAAACATTATTTACCGTGCCGTCTTTTTCTACAACACAATTAATCACAACTCTTCCTTGAATGCCCTTATCCTTTGCTTCTTTCGGATAATACAGATTTTCAGCAATATATTTGTACATCGCTTCTCTTCCACCCGGAAATTTGGGTTCTTCTTCTACGCTTTGATAAAGATCTTTCTTTTTATTGTAATTAAAATTAAACATCAACGGCAGTGTAACAGAAACTGCAATTGGTCGTCCGTCTTTCATTCCTGATTTCCATTTTGGCATCAATTTTATTATTCTTCTCGCCTCATCTATGTACCAATCTGAAATGTATTTATGTTTTGTTTCAATTCCATCAATATTTTTGATACTGCCGTCTTTTTCTACAGTAAATTTTACATAAAAAATTACTTGAAAATATCCGGTAGCATCTGGAGGATAGTCAATATTTTCACTGACAAATTTCATAAGCGCATCTGTTCCGCCCGGAAATTCAGGTAAAATATCTGGATTGCCATCAATTGCTGTAACATCAGATTTTAATGGCGGCAATTTAGTAAGTTTTATAATATGAACTTTTTGCCCATCAACAGTTTGATTTTTCAAAATTTCCATTTCATGTCTATCGCCAAGTGTGCGCGGCAATTTCAAGTATTCGCTTTCACTGTATTTTTTACCATCAAGATAATAAATTATCGGCGTATCATCACTTAAATGATATTGCAACGGAACTTTCACCGTGCAGGCAATCGGCTTGCCGTTTTTTATTGCAGATTTCCATTTGGGCATTGGATTCAATGATTCAATAATTGCCTGATAAAAGATATTATTGTCATTATCATTGTAATTGTCGCAATCTGAAATCACACCGCCGGAGAGGAAATCAAAACCTGCATATTGCAATTTTTTCACATTTCCTTTCTCATCAATGCTAACATCAACATAGATTCTGCCATTAGTTGCTGTATTGATAAAACAATCGGGAATTTTTACACCGTCTGTTTTTGTAAAGAAATTGTACATAGCACGCTCGCCGCCTTTAAATTGCGGAGCAACATCTACATTGTCGGAAACCGTCAGATTTTTACGCCAAGTATCAAAATCCCAAAGATCTGGATTATAACCAAATCTGAAATTGATATCTTGCGCATTTATACTTACATTAATACCTGTCAAACAGGCAATTAACGGCACAAGCAAAGCATATTTCAGCATCGCTTGTGTCTTGCTTTCTGCTTTTTTCATCATAATTATACGTTTTTTTAAAGATGAAACATTAAAATTATTTGTAATTGAAATTAGATTTTTCTGATAACTCAACTGTACAAGATTAAGTTGGTAATGTGCAGGTTCACAACCTGATAGTAACACCAAACGGTCGGTAAGAAATTCGAGATTAAGACTTATTTCACTTTGCAGCCGCCAAACAAGAGGATTAAACCATGCCACCACGCATAGCATTTCGCCAAGCATCACATCAACAGAATGCCATTGCTGCTTGTGTGTGCGCTCGTGCAACAATATTTCGGTAAATTCGCTTTCGGTGTAATTTTTATCGTTGATAATAATTGTTCCGAAAAATGAAAATGGCGTTTGTATCTGCTGTGAAATGCGAACTTGCTGCCCGAAAATTTCCCGCTTTTGTGATTTTTTTACAATGCGCAAAACGCTAAGTGTTTGAATTAAAATACGAAATAAACAATACAATACGCCTGTTATATAAACCGCAAGCAGCGCAAAAGACAAAATTTTGCTTATAGAAAATGATTTTTTTGCCGTAACAGGCGAAATATTTATACTGTCAAGCGAAATTGCATATAAATAGTTGGTTTCCTCCACATTAACATTAACATTAGCAGTGAGCAAACTGTAAAACTCTGTAAGCGGATAGAACAGCGAAAACACAACATATAAAAGCAATACAATCCGTTTCCAAAAAAAGAACGTATCTCGCTCAAATACAAAGCGATACAAAATATAAAATAAAATCACCGAAATATTTACCTTTAATAAATAAACAAAAAATTCCATAAAACTTTAAATTAGTGAATTAATAACTAAAATTTATTTTTCTATTATTTGTAAAATTTCTTTCAAATCGTCTTGCGACAATTTTTCTTCTTTGGCAAAAAACGTAACCATTTCTTTGTACGAATTTTGAAAATAATTAGACACAATGCTCGACACAAAATCGCGCTTATAACTGCTCTGGCGAATTTTTGGGCGATATTCGTAAGTATTTCCATAAAGTTTCGCCGAAACGTAACCCTTTGT
>WRGS01000060.1 GCA_009787075.1 Paludibacter sp. | reverse complement strand
CAGCAACTTTTTGATTTTTATATGGAGAAGGCGCGGAAAGTTACTTTGGAAAATAAACCGAAAAAACTTTTGACTTTAATGGAAAAAGCCGTAAATGATTTTAATTCAATAGAAATTATTGATAAAAAATTACAAAAAGTTGGTTTGATAGGCGAGATTTTTGTAAAATATAATAATTACGGTCAGGCGCATATTACCGAATGGCTGCGCGAACACGATTGTGAAGTGCTTGTTCCGCCGATGGACAGTTTTTTTATGCAAACATTTATAAATAGACGGATAAATACACAGAATGGAATAAAACGCACAGGCAGGCTGACATTGAAATTTTTGCCTTTACTTTATAAATTTTTGAATAAAAGGAGGCAAAAATTTGAGCGCATAGTGCAAAAATCACGTTTTTATCAAACTCACGAGTCGATTTTTGATTTGGCTGCGCATGCTGAAGAAATTATTGACCTTTCCAATCAGTTTGGCGAGGGCTGGCTTATTGCAGGCGAAGTGGCGAGTTTTGCTCGGCGCGGAGTGAACCGCGTTGTTTGCATTCAGCCTTTCGGTTGCATTGCCAATCATGTTGTGGCAAAAGGAATAGAACGCCGATTGCGGCAACAATATCCTGAAATGAATCTGCTTTTCCTTGATATTGACGGCGGAATGGCAGAAGTAAATTTGCATAATCGGCTGCATTTTTTGATAAATGAATGATTTTTAAAATGTATTCGCAAATTTTTAGTAATTTTGCACGATTTTTTTAATTGGAAAATAAAGACCGATTGGCAGAAAGAATTAAATATTGGAACATCTAAAAACATCATTGCGAGGGCTTGCCCGAAGCAATCCTGCTCCCCTCTCAAAATCTGATTTACCTTTTTCTTTCTCCTTTGGAGAAAGTACCCGAAGGGGGATAGAGGTTGGAGAGGGGCAAGGGGAGAGGTTCTGGATTGCTTCACTGCGTTCGCAATGACGGAAAAACAAGATTTTTAAAAGTTCCCATATCTATTATTTTTTAAATATCTGTTAACTTTTTATTTGTTTTATATTTTCAAAAAAAAATCTAAAATTATAAATCCAAAATTTAAAATAAAAAATGACTTCCAAAGAAATACGACAATCTTTTCTTGATTTTTTTGCATCAAAAAACCATAAAATTGTGCCGTCTGCGCCAATGGTTATAAAAGACGACCCTACTTTGATGTTTACCAATGCAGGAATGAATCAGTTTAAAAACATTATTCTGGGCAATGATCCGATAAAATATCCGCGCACGGCAGACGCTCAAAAATGCCTGCGTGTAAGTGGCAAACATAATGATTTAGAGGAAGTTGGGCACGATACCTATCATCACACAATGTTTGAGATGTTGGGAAATTGGTCTTTTGGCGATTATTTCAAAAAAGAAGCGATTAGCTGGGCTTGGGAATTTCTTACCGAAGTGATTAAACTTAATAAAGACCGTTTTTATGTAACGGTTTTTGAGGGAGCAGAAGAGCTTTCACGCGATGACGAAGCAGCAGAAATTTGGGAACAGTTTGTACCCAAAGAACGTATTATAAACGGCAACAAAAAAGATAATTTTTGGGAAATGGGAGATACAGGACCTTGCGGACCATGTTCAGAAATTCATATCGACCTGCGCCCAAACATCGAGCGCGAACAAATTGACGGGCTTACACTTGTAAATAAAAATCACCCGCAAGTGGTTGAAATTTGGAATCTTGTGTTTATGCAATACAACCGTAAAGCAGACGGCACGCTCGAACAGTTGCCAAACAAGGTTATCGACACAGGAATGGGTTTTGAGCGGCTTTGTATGGCTATTGAAAATAAAACTTCAAACTACGACACTGATATTTTTCAGCCGATAATTTCTGAAATTGGCAAAATTTCTGATACAAAATATGGCACAAACGAGCAAACAGACATTGCTATGCGCGTGGTTGCCGACCATGTCCGCACTGTTGCCTTTGCAATTACCGACGGACAACTTCCGAGCAATGCGAAAGCAGGCTATGTTATCCGCCGAATTTTGCGCCGAGCGGTGCGTTACGGATACACTTTTTTGGGGCAAAAAGAAGCATTTATTTATAAACTTGTCCCTGCTTTAATTGCGGTTATGGGCGATGCATATCCTGAACTTAAAGCACAGCAAACGCTGATTGAAAAGGTTACAAAAGAAGAAGAAGAATCGTTTTTGCGTACTTTGGAAGCAGGAATCAAACTTTTGGATAAAGAAATTCAAAATTTGCATAAAGACGAAATTTTAGACGGCAAAATTGCTTTTACCCTTTACGATACTTATGGTTTTCCGCTTGATTTGACGGAATTGATTTTAAGTGAAAATAATTTAAGCGTTGATTTAAAGGTATTTGACATTGAAATGCAAAAACAAAAAGAACGCGCCCGCAATGCCGCTGCCGTTGAAACAGACGATTGGGTAATTGTAAATGAAGGCGAAAGCCAATTTGTTGGTTACGATTGCAACCAAGTGGAAACCAAAATTTTACGTTATAGAAAAGTTAAACAGAAAAACAAAGAATTTTATCAAATTGTTTTAGAAAAAACGCCGTTCTATGCCGAAAGTGGCGGTCAGGTGGGCGACAGCGGATACCTCTTATTTAATTCCTCTTCAAATGAAAGAAAATTGGCAGGCGATTATCAGGTAGCCCTCTCTCCTGTGGAGAGAGCGGGGGGAGAACTTGAAATTTTTGATACAAAAAAAGAAAACAATCTTTCTATTCATTTGGCAAATAAATTACCTGAAAATATAAATCAAATTTTTATTGCTTCAATTGATTTGGACAAACGCAAATCAACAGCCCGAAATCACACTGCAACGCATATTTTGCATGAGGCATTGCGCGAAGTTTTGGGAACACATGTTGAGCAAAAGGGTTCGTATGTTTCGCCCGAAATGTTGCGTTTTGATTTTTCGCATTTTCAAAAACTCACAAAAGAGGAAATTTGTAAAGTAGAACATCTTGCCAATCAGCGAATTAGAGAAAATCACCAACTTGAAGAAAAACGCGAACAGCCAATTGCCCAAGCGCAAAAAATGGGAGCAATGGCACTCTTTGGCGAAAAATATGGCGAAAAAGTGCGTGTTATCAAGTTTGGAAGTTCTGTTGAACTTTGTGGAGGCACGCATGTTAAGGCAACCGGCGAAATTGGAATGGTCAAAATCGTTTCCGAAAGTTCCATTGCCGCAGGCATTCGCAGAATTGAAGCGGTTACAGGGGCGGCAGTGGAAAATATTTTTGATACAATTCAAGAGAAAATATCTGCTATTGAGGAACTTGTAAATGTGCCTGATGTGTTAAATGCTATAAAAAAGTTAAAAGAAGAAAACAGCGAACTTAACAAAAAACTTGAAGATTTTAAACATAAGGAATTGGAAATTTACGCCGACCAACTTATTGCACAAGCGGTTGAAAATAAGGGAATTACAATAATTAAACATAAAGCCACTTTACCTGCCGACCAAACAAAAAATTTAGCATTAATTTTAAGAAATAAAAAATCGGAAAGTCTTTTTGTTGTCATAGGCTCTGTTTCTAACGGTAAACCTTCGCTGACAGTGTTATTATCAGACGATTTGGTTGCATCGGGAATGAACGCGGCAAAAATCGTTTCCACCGCAGCAAAAGAAATTCAGGGCGGCGGCGGCGGACAACCATCTTTTGCTCAGGCTGGCGGCAAAAACGCAGAAAACATCGACAGAGCAATGGAAATTGCAAGTAATTTTGCAGTTAAGTAAGAGGATATTATAAAA
>WRGS01000059.1 GCA_009787075.1 Paludibacter sp. | reverse complement strand
TTTTTTTCTTTGTGGTACCACCAGGAATCGAACCGGGGACACACGGATTTTCAGTCCGATGCTCTACCAACTGAGCTATGGTACCGTTCGCATTTTTGCGGCTGCAAAGGTAATGCTTTTTTTTAAAAGTGCAAAATTTTTTTATGTTTTTTTTTGAAAAATGTTTACTTTTGCAAAAAAAATTACGATGAAACCGATTTTTCTGATTGGATTTTCGGGAGCGGGAAAAACTACTGTCGGCAAAATTATATCGGCACAAATGAATTTGCAATTTATTGATTTAGATGATTTTATAGAAAATCAGCAGGGGAAAACCATTGTACAGATTTTTTCTCAGCCAAACGGCGAAAGTTTATTTCGCTCAATGGAAACAAAATATTTACGCGAATTTTCCGCTCGCGAAAATATAATTGTGGCAACAGGTGGCGGAACTGCATGTTTGCCTGAAAATTTGGAACTGATAGAATCATGTTCTATAAGTTTTTATCTCAAATGGAATGAATGCGATTTGCTTAATCGCCTTAAAATTGACGGAATGGAAAAACGTCCGCTTTTGGCAGGAAAAACCGACTCGGAACTTGCAGATTTTATTCATATTTTGTTAGAAAAACGTAAATTATTTTACCAAAAAGCGCATTTTACTGTTAGCGCAAAAAATGATTTTCAGTTGGCGCAAAAAATCATTGAAATTATAAAAAAAGTTTAATTTTCATTATTTTACGTCTAATTTTTGTTGTTTTTAAAATGATTTTGTACTTTTGCAGAGGTTTTTTACAAATAAAAAAATATGTGATAATTTCAAGATAAAAACGTAAAAAATGCCGACAGTTTTTAAAATCGTTGCTGAAATAGAAACAACCGCTAAAGCATTTTTAAAATAAAAATAAATTACATTTTATTAATCTGCTGCTTTTATTTTATAATAAACATTCAGTAAATAATAGAATATTTGTTTGTTATAAAATATTTTTTTATAAAAATAAGCGGTTGGTCAATAAAATTAAAATAAAATAATATAACAAAATAAAATATGGGACTTTTTTCATTTACACAGGAAATAGCCATTGACTTGGGAACTGCGAATACGATTATTATTCACAACGGAAAAATTGTGGTTGATGAACCATCGGTTGTGGCTTTGGACAAGCGCACCGACAAACTTATTGCTATCGGCGAAAGAGCTCGGCAGATGCAGGGTAAAGAAAATGAGGGCATTAAAACAGTTCGCCCATTGCGGGACGGCGTTATTGCCGATTTTTATGCTGCCGAATTGATGATTCGCGAAATGATTAAGATGATTCCGCAGAAAAACAGGCTCTTTTCTCCGCAACTTAAAATGGTGGTTTGTATTCCTTCGGGCAGTACTGAAGTGGAAATTCGTGCGGTGCGCGACTCGTCAGAACACGCAGGCGGACGTGAAGTTTATATGATTTATGAGCCAATGGCTGCCGCTATCGGTATAGGAATTGACGTAGAAGCGCCAACAGGTTGTATGATTGTTGATATTGGTGGCGGAACAACCGAAATTGCCGTGATTTCGCTCGGAGGAATTGTTTCTAATAAATCAATTAGAATTGCAGGGGACGACCTGACAGCCGACATTGTAGAATATATGGGGCGTATGCATAACGTAAAAGTTGGTGAACGCACTGCCGAACTTATAAAAATCAACGTAGGAGCTGCTTTGACAGAACTCGAAGACGCACCGGAAGATTATATTGTGCGCGGACCTAACAGAATGACCGCTCTGCCGATGGAAGTGCCCGTTTCGTATCAGGAAATTGCACACTGCCTCGAAAAATCAATTTCTAAAATGGAAGCGGCAATTTTGGCGGCTATGGAACAAACTCCGCCAGAACTTTATGCCGACATTGTAAAGCAGGGAGTATATTTGGCAGGCGGTGGTGCGTTGTTGCGCGGACTTGATAAGCGTCTGTCCGACAAACTGAATATTCAATTCCAAATTGCCGACGATCCATTGCACGCTGTAGCACGCGGTACAGGCATTGCCCTGAAAAATATTGACAAATTCTCGTTCCTTTTAAGATAAGTTTTTATCAATAGAAGCATATTTTTGTGATATAAAAGTAAATTTTTAAATGAATTTTAATGGAAAATATTAAAATACAACGAGATATGCAATGGCGTGTTGATTTGCGCAATGCAATGAAAGCAAAGGAACGCACCGAAATTGAGCGCGTACATATGCCAGAACTTGCACCCGAAATTCGTTGCCGCAACAGCGAAGAGGTCAATCGTGGTCTTACTGCCGAGCAGGCAATTCGCGAAGCGCAACGTTGCCTTGATTGTGCAAAACCAACTTGCATGGAAGGTTGCCCTGTGGGGATTAATATTCCTGATTTTGTGAAAAATATTGAGCGTGGCGAATTTCTGGAAGCAGCACGTGTGTTGCAACAATCTTCTGCACTGCCTGCTGTTTGTGGGCGCGTTTGTCCGCAGGAAAAGCAATGTGAAGCGCAATGTATTCATTTAAAAATGAAAAAAGAAGCGGTGGCGATTGGATATTTAGAACGATTTGCAGCAGATTTTGCAATTCAATATGCAGGTAAGCAAGTTGATGCTTCAAAAAACAATCTGCCAACAAATAATTTACCGACTTTTAAACAAAAAATTGCTGTTGCAGGCTCTGGTCCTGCGGGTTTGTCGTTTGCGGGTGAGATGACGCGGCTTGGCTACGAAGTTACTGTTTTTGAAGCACTTCACGAAATTGGCGGTGTGCTTAAATATGGAATTCCTGTTTTTCGTTTGCCTAATGAAATTGTTGATTTTGAAATAGAAAATTTAAGGAAAAACGGCGTAAAATTTATTACCGATTGCATTGTCGGCAAAACAATTTCGCTCGAAGACCTTAAAAATCAGGGCTTTGCGGCAATGTTTGTCGGCAGCGGCGCTGGCTTGCCGCGTTTTATGAATATCAAAGGAGAAAATCTTAATGGCGTGATGTCGTCAAACGAATATCTCACGCGCGTAAATTTGATGGACGCCGCTAACAGCGCGGCAGATACGCCTGTTATTATTGGAAAAAATGTTGCTATTATTGGCGGCGGCAATACTGCAATGGATTCTGTGCGCACTGCCAAACGTTTGGGCGCAGAGCATGCAATGATTGTTTATCGCCGTTCGGAAGAGGAAATGCCTGCGCGGATTGAAGAAATTAAACACGCAAAAGAAGAAGGAATTGAGTTTTTAAATTTGCGCAACCCGATTGAATATATTGGCGATGAAAATGGACGTGTCCGTCAAATGATTTTGCAGGTTATGGAACTTGGAGAGCCAGACGAATCAGGGCGGCGGTCGCCTGTTGAAGTTAAAGGGCAAACCGAAATTATTGATGTTGATGAAGTGATTGTGAGCGTTGGAGTTTCGCCCAATCCGTTGATTCCAAATTCAATTCAGGGACTTTATACAACAAAATGGGGAACGGTGGTTGTTGATGAAAACACGTTGCAAACTGCTATACCAATGATTTTTGCAGGCGGCGATATTGTTCGCGGCGGAGCGACTGTTATTCTTGCAATGGGAGACGGACGCCGCGCTGCCATTGCAATGGATAAATGGCTGAAAGGATAAAAAAATTGTTTGAAAATTAAATTAACTCAAAATCAGCATTACAAATAACACAAAGTTGCATACCGTTGTAATTCAGTAGTTTATATTCGTTTTTTCTAACGATATCCATTAGAAAA
>WRGS01000058.1 GCA_009787075.1 Paludibacter sp. | reverse complement strand
GGCTTTTGCTTGTTGTAATAGAAAAACAGATAATTGTCGCTGCCCAAATCCTGATAACCCGCATAATCAAAATAACCGTAATAGTTCACCTTACTGCCGTCCATTTTCACTCCGTTGCGAATTGTTTTGCGTTCTTTTTCTATTTTTTCAAATTTAACAACTTTCATATCTTTGTCCAATTCCATAAAAAACATATCATTTATTTTTGCGCCTGCCTCTATTTCTACCAGCAACAGATTAATAGAGGAAAGAGGTTTGTATTCTTCCAAAATAAAAATAAAATTTCCATCTTCTTTCATAATTATGTTGTGGAGATACATATAACATTCAGGTTCGTTTGCGTCCTTTACATAACCGTTTTCGTCAATGTTCACATATTGCGAAATTTGATTCCACGAGAAATATTTGCGGTTCAGTTCTTTACCGTTAGCAATATCAAATTCGGCTTTTGAAAAACCCTGAATCAGATCTTCGTCAAAAATACTTTTTTTTGAGTTTGAAGTAACGTTGATAATTGTAGCAATGTTGTTTTTGATAAAAATTTTCTTTTCGTTCACATCTTTTGCGGTTATTTTTTCGTCTTTTTGCCCAAAAGGTGAAATCTCGCTTAACACATTTCCATTTTCTTTATCCAAAAAGATAAATGTATCGGAAAAAATGCCGTTTTTAAATTCTTTTTCTGCATCTTTCCCTACAAAATGTTTTCCAAGCACAAGTACGTTTTTATCGTCTTTGTAAACCACAGGCGCAGCGTAAGTATAACAATATTTATTTTTGGTTGCATTTTGGTTATATTCATACGACCATTTCAAATTCAGTTGTTCATCAGCAAAATATTTTTTCTTTGGTTGAATATTATTGTTTTCTATCGTTCTTTTTTTAGGAATGTTATAATCTATTACGTTTTGCAATGGTGTGTTTAAATAATAACCAATGGGATTATTTGAAATAATTGCCAATAAACTCGGTTTTTGTTTTGGATTGCTTGATGAAGGAACTTTTTCCAAACCGGCATTAAAAACAAAAGGGTCTGAAAGTTTGTTTTCCTCAACATTAAGCAGCCGAAAGCGTATATCATTGCGCCATTGTGAGAATAAATTTTCTGTTGTCTGCAACAGTATAGTACCATTCAAATATCTTACGTTGAAAGAACGATAATTATTGTTAATAATATTTTCGTCTTTAAATTCGCCCGAAAAAACTTTATTCAGATTTTTGTCGAGTAAAACATATTCGTAAAGTTTTTCTTTTTTGCCTGTGATGTCTTTTTCAAAAATGTAAAAATAACCGTAAAGGTCTTTGTCTTCGGCGTTCCACAGCGTAGTGCCATCTACAAACTTGCCTGTGGAAAGTTTTTTCAGTTCCACAATTTGTGCATTAGCAAAAACGCTAATAATCAGCAGTAAAATCAATACAATCCTTCTCATATTTATATTTTTATTAAAATTATTTCTTTGTAAAATATTCTGCAAATGTTTTTAACTCATTTACAGTCAAATTATTAATAAACGTGCAAAACAAATTGTAACTGTCGGTGTATTCGTGTACATTCACTTGGCTCACATAACGATTCAGACGGTATTTTTGCTTTGCTTCTGCGAGTTTTTCAAAACTTTTTGAAATATATTCTTTCAAAAACGGAAGCGGTTGGCGATTATACAGTTTTAACGCTTCGTAAAGGCTGCTTCCATATTTTTCGCCTGCAAAAAGATTATAAACAGCCTGATAATCGACATTTTCTTTCCATTTTGTAAATTCAGCCGAAACGGTTACAGGCGCATTGTCGGCAGAGTCCAAATATTGCGGAAATTCCTTTTCCAGCATTTCAATACGCTGATTCATATTGGGATGCGTGCGCAGCGAATCTGTATTGAATTTTGTACTTTCGCGGTAATGATATTTGCCGTAATCACCCATATCAAACCATTTTTCGTTGAAATTCAGGCTTGCATCTGCAAACAATTTCTGGTAATCGTTGATAGTCAGGCTGTCGCGTTCGTTGTCCGAATCGCGCATTTTCTCCATAACAGCAACAGGCTGCTGACGATTTTTACTGAGCTTGACGTAAAAAATATAACCCAACGAATCGGCTTGCATTTCGTTGTAACGATTGGTGCGCGAACTTGCATAAGCAAGTTCTTTAAGCAAATTCTCCGCATCGGTTTGTTTGCCGTATTGCTGACGTTTGATTTCCTTAACATTATTTTTCAATTCTTTGGACGAATCTTTTCGCAGATAAGCCAGCATACCCGTAATTGAATGATTTAGAACGCGATGTGCCATTTCGTGGCAAATGATATAAACAAGTTGGTCTTCGTTGTCAATACATTTGAGCAAAGATTGATTAAACTGAAATAAACCATCGCCCGACACAGCAGCGTTTTCTGCAAATGCACGCGAAACTAACAATTTTACATCAGAAGGAATTTCGGAGTTTTGAGCACGGATTTCTTCAAATAATTTTATAAGATATTGATTAAAAGGCGATTGGCTGACAATACAGTTTTTGTCAATTATTTTTTCAAAATCATCAAAATGATTGTTAAAAATCTCTTTTATCTGCTTCAATTCCTTTTTTGAACCGTCAATCTGCAGATTTTTCAAGAAAGATTCTTTGTGCAGTTTATATTCTTCTTTCAAAGCAGTTTTTTGCTCTGCATTCAGCGTGTCAATCACAACAGGCGTTTGAGCCGCTAACAAAAGATTCACAAACAAAGCAAAAACAAGCGCAAAGTTTCTCATTAATTTTTATGTTATATTGTATTACTCAGTTATTTATAAATCAGTAAAAATGTTTACAATTAAAATTTTAACCTCAATAATTATGCCAATTTCTTCTAATTTTTTACCAATTATTTTAAAATCAATAAAATATTTCAATTCAATGCCGTTCTACGAAAAAAATGCCGAGAGTCGCCCCATTCGCCGTAGCCTGTTTTATTGCCTGTGAGTTGTATGCGAACTTCCAAACATTGCTTGCAGCGGCGAGCATCTTCATCTAAACAGGGTTTATTTTGGTACAAAAGATAATTTTCTCTGTATTTTTGAGGCGTAAGATTAGGCATAACAATATTCGCGCCTGCCATTATCGCCGCCTCTCTTCCTCTGTAATCTATTGCCTGCATTGCAGTAGAGGCAACTATGTTAATATCTTTAAACATTATTCTGCATATTGCTATCATTTTCAAGGTCAAATTATATCTTTGGTCGATAGGCAATAAACGGTTTTTATATTCGTAAAGCGGTGTATCCGAATGTTCTATATATGGTCCCATACCAATCATATCAACATCTAAATCTTTAAAAAACAAAATATCTTCTGCCAGATTTTCTATTGTTTGAAAAGGCAAACCTATCATAACGCCCGTGCCAACTTGATAATTTAATTTTTGTAATAATTTTAAAGTTTCCAACCGCTTTTGAAAACTATGCGTTTCATTATTTGGATGTATTTTTTCGTACAGTTCTTTGTTTGAAGTTTCTATTCTTAACAAATAACGCCTGATGCCCAATTTTTCTTTCCATATTTTTAAGGTTTCTTCGCTTTGCTCGCCAAGCGACAGAGTTATTCCCAATTCGTTATTTGTTTCGGCGTTTATTTTTTCTAATAAAGATGTTATTTTTCTGATATATTTTTCGGAACTCAATTCTCCCGCCTGCAACGCTATTGAAGCATAATTTTCCTGATAAGCGTATAATGCTGC
>WRGS01000057.1 GCA_009787075.1 Paludibacter sp. | reverse complement strand
CAAACAGGCGTAC
Organism: Paludibacter sp.; assembly: GCA_009787075.1. Lineage (GTDB taxonomy): Bacteria > Bacteroidota > Bacteroidia > Bacteroidales > Paludibacteraceae > WRGS01. The sequence continues at coordinate 3,669 of WRGS01000057.1, read as the reverse complement.
GCACTATTAATGCGAGCAAACCTGATGTGGCGCAACAAATTGCTGTTGTTCAAGAACAAATTGAAAAAGCGATTACCGAAAAAACTCGCTTGCAAAACCTTTTAAACGACGGCGCAGCAACTCAAAAGCAACTTGATGATGTTGATGCGCAATTGAAAGTGCTGCAACGGACACTTGCCGCACAGAAAAATCAACTCAATACGGGAATTAGCAGTTTGACAGGCGAAGGTAATGTACGTAAAATTCAAATTGCGCAAATTGAAGATTTGTTGCGCAAAAGTCATATTATCAGTCCAATAGATGGAACTGTACTTGAAAAATACGTTGAACAGTCGGAAGTTGTTGCTCCGGGTGTGCCGATTTTTAAAATTGCGGATACAAAAAATATGTTTTTACGTGCGTATATTGTTGCTGATCAATTGAATAAAATAAAAATTGGAGATACGGCAACGGTTTTTGCCAACAATTCCGACCGAACACAACGTTCGTACAAAGGGCGTATTGCGTGGATTTCTGACAAGGCAGAATTTACTCCAAAAACAATCCAAACACAAAATGAACGGCAAAATCTTGTTTATGCCGTAAAAATTTCTGTTGAAAATACTGACGGATTGTTGAAAATCGGTATGTACGGCGATGTTGATTTTTAGTTTTTTTTAGTTTTTAAAATAAAAAATGTTCCGAAAAGCACAGGCAACATCGTGTTAATCAGCCAGATACAAAGTCCTGCAAATGCGCACGAGATTGGATTTGCACCAAAAGCGCCGAAAACAAGTGCGGCGTAAGAACCGCGTACTGCGCCTTCGGAAAATGAAAACGTGGGTGTGAGCGTTATAAGCAAATAATTGCTGAAAATGGCAGCAACACAGTAAGGAAACTCAATATTTATTCCAAAAAAACGTAAGGTGCAATACATCTGCACGCAGGCTACAGCATATCGCGCCAAAGCAACGCAAAGTATTGAAAATAAATCTTTTGCTTTGAAATCTTTGAGGTGGGAAAAAAATGTTTTCAGTTTTGGAAACTTTGTGCTTTCTGCAAATTTTTTCCCAATTTTTGGCAATAAAAAATAAATGCACAATAATAATACCGTCAAAAATATTGCAACTGAAAAATATACTAATCTATTGCCAATAAATGATGTGTCTGTAAAAAACAGAAATGCTACCAATGCAGGAATACCTGTATAGAATATTGTCAAAGTCATTGTAACTCCGCTTATCAGGCTAAGTACCACACCTTTGCGGCGATTTTCCGATGAAAGATAAAGTACTCTGCCTGCCATTTCTCCTATTCGGTTTGGAGTGAAAAAACCTGTAGAAACGCCCGCAATAACTGCTTTAAACGAAGTTTTCAATGAAATTCGTTCTGTCTTTTTGGTTAAAAGTTGCCATTTTCGCGCTTCCAGCATCCAATTTGGAGTTAAGAGCAAAAAAACTGCTGCAAGCCAAGTAAATTGCCTGATGTCAAACAGTTTTATGCCTGCCCAAAGTTCGCCATAATGTTCAAATGTAAATAATTTGTATGCCAAAAACGCATAGGCGACTATGGCAAATGCCCATTTGATAAATATGTAGAATTTTTTTTGCATCCAAAAAAATAAGGGCAAGGCACATTACCTTGCCCTTAACAAACAACAATGAAAAATTATCTCCTTGAATTTGAATACGCATCTAAAATTGCCTTAGCATTTGTGCTGTTGGGGTCAATTTCAAGCGCTTTATTGCAATATAATGTTGCCTGATCGCGATTATTTTTGCTGTAATAATAATAGCAAAGATAATTGTATGCTTCTAACAACATCTTTTTATTTGAGTCGGACACATTGCCGTCAGCGCTTGCAGCAAGAATTTTGTCAACCATTTGTTCGTAATATGGCTTTGCTGCGCCGTCTTCAATTTTATCGTTTAAACCGTGCTGAGTACGTGCTTTGCAGAGATAACCTGTGTATCCGTCCGGCAAAAGACGAATGACATTATCCACAGCCGCATCTGCTTTTTGCAAATAATATTGTTTCAAATATTTTGCAAAAGTTACAAGTGTCGGGTCAGCATTGATTTCAGCTTTCGCTGCTGGCGAAGCAGCAATTTTGTCAATCATTTTGCCCGAAGAGCGAATTTGAGTTACCAAAACAGAATCGTTGGCAGATGTCATTCCTGCATTGTAATAATATTGCCACAAAGCATAATAATTATTTGCATCCTCAGAGTTTGTTGCAGCCATATATTGTTGCTGATATTCTGCTGCAAGTCCGAAATTTTTCTTGTTAACCGCTGCCTTCAGTGCGTCCTGCATAGTAGCCATACGCAATTTGGCAACCTCTGAACGTGTTTTAACATCAAATTTTGTCGTATCAACAGCGATTCCCTTATTAAATTCGGCAAAAGCCAGTTCGGATTGATTGTTGCCCAAAAGCAATTGTGCATAATGACCATAATCGCTCGGTAGATATGGCGTATTGTTAGGGCTGGGAATTGAGAAAAACTTTTCAGCGGCTTTCAATCCATTTGCAATATTGTTTTCTTCGGCTGCAATATACATATTATAACGATTTAAAACATAATGATTCGGGTCGGCAGCGAGTCCTTTACTTACCCATTCCTGCGCCTGAACATAATCATTATGCTTTTGGTCAGCAGAAGCATCTTTTGAAAAATATGCGCGGGAGAAATATGCACGAGCCATTTTTTCAATGTCATTGGTTGTGTAAGCATTGCCTGTAAAGAACTTTTTATATGCATCAATTCCCATATTATAATTTCCCCTGTCAATGTACATAGTTCCAATTTCGCGATAAGCAATCAGATAATTTGGGTTTTTCTCAGTACATTTTTTAAGCAGTTCAAGAGCAAGATTTGGATTTAATGTTTCGTAAATTTGCGCACTTTTAACATAACCAAGTGCATAATTGGAGTCGTAAGTGTTCGACATTTCGTACTGTACTGCTGCATCGCCAAGTTTTGGCATACCGCCTTCGGCGTGAATAATATCGCCTTTGAGAATACAAACCTGCGGCGCTTTTTTGTTAATTTTAAGCGCATCTTCCATTTTTTTTGTTGCTTCAGCGTATTTTTTATTGTCCAAATAAGCGCGTGAAATAGCAACTGCCACATTTACATCTTTTTTGGCTGTCTTTTGAATTTCTGCAAAACCTTTGTCAATGGCTTTTGCATCGCCACCTTTTATTTGCAATTTTAACAACCCAATTTTATTGTACAGATTTGCAGGGTCGTCTTGCTGCCCTTTCTGATAAAAAGATTTGGCAGCGGCAACATTGTTTTCCTTAAAAGCAATTTCGCCGAGATAAAAATTTGCCTCAGCGGGATTGGCACTCATATTTTTTTCAAAATATGCTTTTGCTGCGGCATAGTCGCCAAGCAAATAATAGTCTGCGCCAAGATTTACTTGTGCAGATAAAACGCCAACTGAAACAGTTAGCAGCGATAATAAAATTATTTTTTTCATTTTAATATACCTTAATTTTCTATTGTTTATGAATTATTATAAAAATCTTTGTTTGCAGTACAAATTATGTTCCAAAATATTGATAATGCACCGCAAAGATAGTACTTTTTTTCAAAATGATAAAAAATAATTTGATTTCTGTTACATAAAACTATAAATAACACATTTTTTCTTTGTTTATTTTAGTTTTTTTAATATTTTTTT
>WRGS01000056.1 GCA_009787075.1 Paludibacter sp. | reverse complement strand
AGGCGATAACTTTCCCGCGTCAAACGTTTTAACCGATTACGAACATTGGCTCGGCGATGCTTTTTCTTTGGAACGGAAATTAAAACTTTCACCTCTGCGTCATTTGCTGCATCTTCTTGTTTTTCAAACAGATAAACCACGCGAAAAGGATATGCCACAAAAGCATTGCCCGCCTCAAAAAGCCGCTCAATATTGTTTTTGCCACACAAATGTTCTTTTTTATTAAAAGAAAATATTTTCATTTTTTTAATCACCAGAATAGAGTTTATATACAATAATTTTAAAAATCAGCCAATTTCCACATAGTGTCTTGTGGCATTGAATTATCCGTAATATCTGCAACATTATTTTTGTGCATATAACAATTTTTTGCTTACATAATTACCATTATTATTAAAAATATTTTTTTTATTTTTTATTGCTAAATTTTAAAAATAATTTCCATATTAATACACTTACAATTACAACCAATACAGATAATAAATGGTAAAAAAATCTTTTAAATTTGTACTGTATATTACAAAATAACTGATAACAAATGATATAAATCCGATTGCAACACCTAACAATGCAGCCAATATTTTATTGTTTTTTGCCAACACCAAATAACAAAAGCCAGACATAAAACATATACATTCTATTCTGACAATTAATCCGTTATCTTTACCATGATAAATATGACATATCATATTTTCTAATTTTATAATCAATATAAAATATGCCAATTAAAGTTATAATTAAAGCAAAGATAATACGATTATTTTAATAATTTTCATTTTATGTTACTTTTATTGGGCATCTTTTGCATTAAACCTTTTTTAAAACTGCGTTCAGCCATATAATAATTGAAAAGAGTTTCGGGCGAAAGAACTTTTTTTAGTTTTTCATGATAGTTTTTAAGTAAAGCCGCAAGTTTAATTTCGTTGTTGATATAAACTTCGTTGATTTCGGCAAAATTAATATTTTCCGATTTCTCTTTGCTTGCTTTCACGTGCTTAAAAGTATCCCACAATGTTTTATTGAGAGCAAAAACTGAATTTTCGTACTCGATAAAAATTGGATAAACCGCTTTTTTTTCGTCTTCTGTAAGGTTGGCTTTTGTACTTATTTCCTGCCATTTACGCTCAATTAATTCCTCAAATGGAGGAAAATCTCTTTTACCTTGCGCCGTTGCTGATGCGGCAATTATTAGAAAAATAAATAAAATCCTGTTTTTCATATTTCGATAAAATTTCTATTATTTTTTTTTAAACATAAAATAGTATGACAAAATAATTCTATAATGGTTTAATAAAAGCATTTATACTATTAAAATTTTTTTGTTAAAAATTTTCAGAAAAAAACTTTATGCAATTTTTGGTTTATAATAAAAAAAATTGTTACCTTTGCACACTTTTTCTGTTGTTCATATCAGAAAAATTTAAGGCAATTAATTAATAATATTAATTAATTAATTGAATAGATACATAAATAAGAAGAGAAAAGTAATGTAAAATTGTTTTTTGACCTATTTTAATATCTTTAAATATGAGTTTATTAAGTGAAAAAATGGGAAATGTGGATATATTCACAGAATCCCAAAAAGTGAAGAAATCAGGATGTTATCCTTATTTCCGCCCGATCCAGTCAGATCAGGATACGGTGGTAACTATCAATAACAAAAGAGTGTTGATGTTTGGCTCAAACAGTTATTTGGGCTTAACCAACCACCCTAAACTCAAAGAGGGCGCTATCAATGCAATAAAAAAATACGGAACAGGCTGCGCTGGTTCACGTTTTTTGAATGGAACGCTTGATATTCACCTTAAACTTGAAGAACGGCTTGCAAAATTAGTAGGAAAAGAAGCTGCGCTGGTTTTTGCAACTGGTTTTACAGTCAATTCGGGAGTAATTCCGTGCGTTGCACAGCGAGGCGATTATTTGATTTTCGACGAGCGCGACCACGCTTCAATTATTGAAGGGAAGCGGCTTTCGTTTGCTACAACACTCAAATACAAGCACAATGATATGGAAGCGCTTGAAAAAGCCTTGCAAAAATGTGATATTAATAAGGTAAAAGTCATTGTTGCAGACGGAGTTTTTTCTATGGAAGGCGATGTTGCCAATATTCCCGAAATGCTTAAACTTGCTAAAAAATATAAGGCTTCGCTTTATATTGATGAAGCACATTCGCTTGGCGTTTTTGGACAAAACGGACGCGGCATTTGCAATCATTTTGGAGTTACCGATGATGTGGATTTAATAATGGGTACTTTCAGCAAGTCGCTTGGCACTATTGGCGGCTTTATTGCCGCAGATAAAACAACCATTGAAAGTATAAAACACATTTCACGTACATTGATTTTCAGTGCGTCAATTACGCCTGCTTCAACAGGTTGCGTTTTGGCAGCCTTAGATGTAATGGAAGAGGAAACCTGGCGGCAGAAAGCGCTTTGGGAAAACACAAAGCATGCAAAAGATGCTTTCGTTGCAGCAGGTTTTGAAGTAGGACCAACCGAAAGTCCGATTATCCCGCTTTATGTGCGCGACAATGAAACGACCTTTATCCTTACTAAAATGTGTATGGACGAAGGCGTTTTTATTAATCCTGTGGTTGCTCCGGCGGTGTCTTCGGAAGATACTTTGATTCGTTATAATTTGATGGCTACTCATACGCCTGACCAGATTGACGAATCAGTAGAAAAAATTACCATTGCGGCAAAAACGCTGGGAATTATTTGATTTCAAAAATTAAAGATTGTAAATTCAACCTCTTTTAATATTATATAAAATCTTATGAAAAACAATTTGCAAAGTATTATTATTGGAGTTTGTATTCTTGTTGGATTGATTTCGCTTGCCATTGGCATCAACAAGGGATTGCAAAGTTTTTCTAACAAAGAACGTGTTGTAACTGTTCGCGGACTTGCGGAAAAGGAAATAAAAGCGACTTCGGCAGGTATATGCGTGAGTTACAGTTTTTCTGGCGATGACCCAAAGTTATTGCTCAACCAAATTGACAGACGCACAAACGAAATTACCGCGTATTTTAAGCAAAAAGGTTATAATAACGTAACAGTAAGCGATTTGACGCTTTACGACAGCAAAACCTATTACGAATACGATTGGAATGACGGCAAGCGAATTCAGGTAAAGAAAGACCGTTATCGCGCCTCAAAATCAATTTCTATTGTTATCAGCGAAGTAGAAAAAGCCGAAGTAACAGGCAACGAAATAAATATTGACCTGATAAACAAAGAATTGACAGCCGATGTTTCTACTTCTTACAATTTCCCCGAATTGAATGATATCAAACCCGCGCTTATCGCCGAAAGTACAAAGAACGCGCGTATCGCAGGCGAACAGTTTGCAAAAGACTCTCAATCGAGTTTGGGAAAAATCAAAACTGCTTCACAGGGACAAATCTCGCTCGCAGGCAGATATTATGACGAAGAAGGAACATCTACTACCAACAACAGACCATATATTGAAAAAGCGCGTGTGGTAAGTACAATTGTATTCTTTTTAGAAGATTAAAATAAAGAGTAAATTAGTGTCTTACACTATCCAAAAACAAAATTCAGGCGATTTTTGGTGATTTTATCACATCGCCTGAATTTTTTGTTTTACAGTTGTTGTCATACAAATCTTACAAACCACGAATAAAAAAAGCGGCACGAAATTTCCG
>WRGS01000055.1 GCA_009787075.1 Paludibacter sp. | reverse complement strand
GCAAGAACAGGTATATCTTCTTTATAATCAAGCAATTTGAAAAGAATTTGACTTGAAATATTATAAGGAAAATTGCCAATAATCATAAATTTATCAGAGAAAATTTCCTTCAAATTCATTTTCAAAAAATCGGCTTGAATAACTTTTAGAGCGGGGAATTTTTTATGTAAAAACTTTACTGATTCGCCGTCAAGTTCTACGGCTGTGAAATTTACAAGCGGCTGATTGACAAAAAATTGCGTAAGAACTCCCGTACCGGGACCAATTTCCAAAACAGAAGTTTCACTTTCTATCGGTAAGGTTTCGGCAATTTGACGAGCAATTTCTGTATCGCGCAAAAAATGCTGTCCCAAACGTTTTTTTGGCTTTACAAATGTCATATCGTAACGGAACGTCAGGCAGTTTTTTTAATTAAATTATCTTTGCAGCGTTTAAAATCGCACTGCATTTTTGAGTTGCAAAAGTAATATTTTTTCCCTATTTTATTCCTATTTTTGCTGTTTCAAAAAAAAATATCCCAATATTTTCTATGTTTTTTATTATGTTCATTGTATTTTTCACGAAATATCAGTTTCATTGGTTGGTTATAATCATTGGTTTCGTAATATTCCAAAATCTGTTTGTCGTTATTATAATCTCCAGAAACAATCATTTCGGCAGTCCGCAATGGTATTAATTCGTCATTGTGCCAGATATACAATGTTTGATGCGGATTCATATAAAAACTTCCATAATATTCTTCGGTAAGATAAACTGTGTCGTTATGAAATACTGGGTGGTACTGAGTACAAAAACTGCCTGCGTATTTTATAGTATCCTCTTGGGGAAAACAAACAAAACATTCTTTCCACGAATTGCCGTTCATATTGCAATAAGTACCTGCTATTATTTCTCTGCAAGGTTTGCCGTTTAGTTCTTCAAAATTAATTAAGCCCACAGATATTTCAGGTTTCCTGCTTCCGATTTTTTTTCCATTGTTGATTATCCAAACGATAAAAAGCCAATCCATTTTCACTATAAGTTACGGCAAAAACGTGTTTATCATCAATCATTTGAGTTATTGCAACTAATCCTTCTTTGAATCCCTGATCTTTCATTTTAGCGGATTGTACTGTCTTCGTAAATATTTATTTCTAATTCAGGAAACTGTAGTTGTATAAGAGAAATCACCTGTTCTTTTTCTGTTTTCCAATCTTTGTCCGCTATGATATTGGGCAGTAAATTATCCAAAATTTGCATAGTGATATTGCTTTTGGTTTCTACCTGCTTTGTAGTTCCTGTCCATTGCAACTGCCCGCTATTACCGCTACGGCAACTAAAATTGTGATTGCTTTTTTCATTGGATTTTTTGTTTTAATTTGATTATTATTTATACCAAAAAAAACCTATCATTAAATGTGTATTTTGTTGTATTTCATCCCAATAACAACCATTATCAGCATGAAATATAAACTAACTACTTGTGCTTTTAGAAATGATTTGTTAAATAACTAATAATCAAATATTTGTATTTATTTGTTTTTTTGTAAATTATTCAAAAAACTTTGTTTTTTGTCCAAAAACGGTATTTTTATCAAAAAATCAAAAAATGAGCATAAAAACTTAACTTGAAAATCAATACATTATGATAATTTTCCCAAATGCACAACAGGTGAATATAATATATATTCTGTTTTTTATGTTTAAATTATTTCTTACTACAGATATTTGATATTCGGCAATTTACACAACAGTATAAATTGCTTTCAAATTGCGCCCGTAGCCGTCATAATCAAGTCCGTAACCGACAATAAATTCATTTGGAATTTTTATTCCAACATAATCGACAGTAATATCGCGCGTGAGAGCATCTGGTTTTTGCAGAAAAGTTGCAATTTTTACGCTGCGCACTCCTTTGCTCGACAGCGACTCCAAAATTCTCTCCATTGTAATGCCCGTATCAACAATATCTTCAATAATCACCACATTCCGCCCGACAACGCTTTCGTTCAACCCTATAATTTCTTTTACCGCGCCTGTAGAATACAGCCCTTCGTAAGACGAAAGTTTGATAAAAGTAATTTCGCAAGGGAAATTAACGTGTTTCATCAAATCGGCAGCAAACATAAATGCACCGTTTAGCACGCAAATAAACAGCGGATTATCATTTTTCAAATCCTCGTTCATTTTTTCAGCAACGTTGCGTACCGCCTGCAAAACGTCATTTTCGGAAATCGACAGCCTAAATTTCTTATCTTTGATTGTTATCTTTTCCATCGCAATTTTTTTAAAAAAAAGAAAACTGTATTTTATGATTTTTTTAGTTTTCTATTAAGTTAATTTATTTCAATGCCTGTATTTTTTTTCCGACTGCAAAAATAAGTGATTTTAAAGAATTTTCAAAAATTCTAATGAAAAATTTTTGTGTTTCAAAAAAAAACATTACCTTTGCAGTCGATTTTCCGAAGAGAAGGGGACATATAAGTCCCCTTCATTATTATTTATTCAATAAAAATGACAGACAAAAACACTGTAAATCAAATAGTTAATGATTTTCTTAAAGAAAATGTGGAGATTTATTTGGTAGATTTGAAAATTTCTGCCGACAATAAAATTGCGGTAGAAATTGATTCTTTTGCAGGAGTTTCGGTGCAAATGTGCGAAAATTTAAGTCGTTTTATTGAAAAATCTTTGGATAGAAACAAGGAAGATTATGAACTTGAAGTCAGTTCGGCGGGCTTAACTTCGCCGTTTAAAGTTGTAAATCAATATATTAAAAATATTGGTAAAGACATTGAAGTACTTACCGCAGACGGACTGAAACTTACGGGAATTTTGAAAGAAGCAAATGAAAACGCTTTTACACTTATTGTTGAGAAAAAAATAAAACCCGAAGGAACAAAGCGTAAAGTTATTGTATTTGAAGAATTTACGTTTAATTATAAAGATATTAAATCTACAAAATATTTACTAAAAGTTTAATGAAAATCTTTTAATTTTTTATTTTTAAATCATTAAATTAGAAAAAAATTATGGCACGTACAACGGTCAATATGATTGACACTTTTTCAGAATTTAAAGAACTGAAAAACATAGACAGAAGCACGCTAATGAACGTGATGGAAGAGTCGTTCCGCAATGTTTTGGCTAAAATGTTCGGCTCGGACAAAAATTTTGATGTGATTATCAACCCCGACAAAGGCGATTTTGAAATTTATCGCAATCGTGAAGTTGTGGCTGATGACGACCTCGAAAATCCAAACACGGAAGTGTCGCTTACCGATGCGCGTAAAATTGACACAGATTACGAAATAGGCGAAGAATTTACCGATACGGTCGATTTTTTGAGTTTCGGGCGGCGGGCGATATTGACTTTGCGCCAAACTCTTTCATCGAAAATACTTGATTTGCAGAAAGACGGCGTTTATGCCAGATACAGTGAAAAAGTTGGCAGCATCGTAAGCGGCGAATTGTATCAAATTTGGAAAAAGGAAATGCTACTGCTCGACGAAGATGGCAACGAACTTTATTTGCCTACAACAGAACAAATTCCGTCGGATTTCTACCGCAAAGGAGATACGGTAAAAGCGGTTGTAGTTTTGGTAGAAAACACCAACAGCAACCCGAAAATAATTGTTTCGCGCACATCGCCTGTGTTTTTAGAACGGCTTTTTGAACTCGAAAT
>WRGS01000054.1 GCA_009787075.1 Paludibacter sp. | reverse complement strand
CATATTTACATAGGACAGTATAACAATAAATATGAAATACTATGATTGACATTAAAAATCTGACGTTTTACTACAAAAAGCAATATCCGCTGTTTGAAAATTTTTCACTTGAAGTGCAGCAGGGCAGTATTGTGGGCTTGCTTGGCAAAAACGGCGCGGGTAAAACAACTTTGCTGAACATTATCGCGGGGCTGCTACCGCCAAAAGCGGGCTCGGTTTGCGTGAATGGTTTTGTGCCTGCGGAACGAAAACCTGCATTCCTTGCCGATGTGAGCGTGATTCCTGAAGAATTTTCGTTTCCGCACGTAAAAATTCGGCAATTTACAGCGGCGAGCGCGCCATTGTATCCAAATTTCGATTTGACAAAATTACGAACAATTTTAAACGAATTTGAATTGAAAGAAAATGATTCGCTTAATAAATTGTCGCACGGACAGCGCAAAAAATTTCTTATTGCTTTTGCGCTGGCGAGTAATTGCAAATTTTTGCTTTTTGACGAGCCGACTAACGGTTTGGACATTCCATCGAAAAGCCAATTGAGAAAAATCCTTGTAAGTTCAATTTCCGATGAACAAATTGTGTTGATTTCTACCCATCAGGTGAAAGATATTAACACGATTATTGATAAAATTGTGGTTGTTGATAAAGGCAAAACAATTTTTAATGACGAAATTGAAAATCTGTGCAGCAAGTTCCGTTTTGAAACTGTAACTGACTTGCAATCAGCCAAAAACGCGCTTTACAGCGAGAAATCGTTTGACGGTTATCACGTCATTTCGCCCAACGAAAGCGGCGAAGAAACAGGCGTTGATTTGGAACTTTTCTTTAATTATTTAACCGACAACAAGATAAGAGTTGGAAGTTGAAAAATTATTTTTAAATTATTAATCATTAAATTTTTTAAGAAAATGAATCAATTTTTTAATATAAAACGGTTTGCCCGCCTTATGGCTTATGAGGTAAAAACCAATTACAAACGGTATCTTATCGCGGCGGCAGTTTGCTTTGCGGCTGTATTTGTTGTTACTTATATATCAATTTACAATTATAATATTGGTGGACAACTGTATTTTTACGAAGAATATATTCGGTCGCTTTTGATTTGTTTTGCAGGCTTTGTAGCGTTTGCGGGCTTGTCGTTTCCTGCGCTTGCCAGCAAAAAAAACACAATTTCGTATTTGATGTTGCCTGCTTCGGCATTTGAAAAATATACTGCTGAATTTATTTTAAGAATAATTTCAGGCGGAATATTATTTTTGTTAATATTTTGGGTGTCAGCCAATTGTGCTGCCGAAGTTAAAGCCTTTATCTATAATTTGGAACATCACACAAATTTTTCGGTTAATCATCTTTCGTTAATAAAATTACTGAAAACTATTTTTCTTATCAAAACCAACAACGACATTAATCCTTCCTGTTATTCTTCAAGTGATTATTGGTCTATTGTATTTGTTAAAATGACTTGTATTACTCTGATTATTTTTGCATTTTCCGTTCGGCTGTTTTTCAAGCGTTTTGCTTTGGTAAAAACTACTGCCGTAGGCATTGGAATTGTATTGGGCGTTATCTGGATACTTTTTAATTTTGCATCTGATTTTATAAACAAATATTTTTTAAAAAACGATTTACAGTCGGCGGTTTTCAATCATTATCTTTTAATAATATTGTTGGTTTTTTGTGTAATTCTTTTACTTACAGGATATTATAAATTGAAGGAGAAAAAAATATGAATGCCGAATTTAAAAGTCAAAAGGGAATTTTTCAGCAAATAGCCGATGTTGTTTGTCAGCAAATTCTTAAAGGAAAATTAACCACAGGCGAGCGCATTCCTTCTGTGCGCGATTTGGCGGCAGAATACGAAGTCAATCGCAACACGGCTTTGCGTGCCTGTCAAGCTCTTACAGACGAAAAAATTGTTGATAATCAGCGCGGCGTAGGGTTTTTTGTAACCGAAAATGCGGTAGAAATTATAAAAAAACATCAACGCGCCGATTTTTTTGCAGAAGATTTGCCCGAATTTATATCAAAAATTAAACTGTTAAATCTCAAAGAAAAAGATTTAACCGAATTGTTAAATATTTTAAAATAAAAGAAAATGAAAAAGAGTAATATAATTATTATCAGTTTTTTAGCAATTTTTGTTGTATCTGTAATCTGGCTTTTTGTGTGGATGAAAAATCACACATTTGATTTGAATAATTCAAATAAACCGCTAAAACAATTTCAGAGCGAACAAACTTTGCAGCCGTTCAATGTTTTGTGCGTTAAAGACGGCAATTTTTCCTGTTCTGTTGAAAAAGGAATTTCTGAAAATAAAATTTATTTTGAAAGCGCAAATAAGAATGAACAAATAGAGAACTTTTTTACACAAAAAGGCGATACGCTTTTTATCACAGGGAAAAACCTGCAAAACGATGAAGGCAAGATACCTTCGGTAACTATCAGAATCAATCACAAAATTAAAAGCGTGGTTGTGCTCAATCAGTATCGTCGGGTTTATATTAACAGACAACTTATTGACAATGAAAAATTTAATATTTTTGTAGAAAATGGGGATATATCATCTATGAGTGAGAGCAATGCAGATGTATATATTAATAATCTGAATATTACGGCAAAAAACAAAGCGCAAGTTAAATTTTGGTTTGTTAATTTTATAAACGTAACGGCGCTTGCTGCCGACAGTTCACAAATTTCAATAAATGGAAACATTGGCAATTTATCTTTACAACTTGAAAATCAATCTGAATTTAATGGCTCTGCCGTTAAAAATTCTGAAATTAAAACATCAGGAGGAAGCGTGGTACAGTTTTATTATCAATTTGAAGGAGAATCCGCTACCTCTCGTTTTGAAAACGACGAGGTAAATGACGCAGAATTGGATACAGTGAAGGATAATACTGCTCCGCTCGTTTCCAAAACGAAGAAGTAAATAGCGTAAGCATTTGTAATGCGAAAATAAAAATCAAATGCACATATTGCAAGCGTAGTGAATCAATCCCTGCCAAAATTTCCGATTTTTGAGAAATTTTTTTGCGGAACATTTTTTGTTTATCTTTGCAACAATTTTTTTGAAAATTTAATTAAAGATAAATCATTTAAAATGACATTAAGATATTCCGAAAATATACAAAACATATTCGCTTACAGTATGCAGGAGGCAGAGCGGCTCGGCAACGATGCCGTTAAGCCCGAACATTTGCTCTTAGGAATTTTGCGCAACGCAGCGGGCAAAGCAGTTGAAATGCTGCAAGAGTCAAATGTCAATTTGTCAAATCTAAAGCAGCAAATTGAAAATCAGGTACGCACAAACGCAGAACCAAACGGTGCTGAAATTCCGTTTCACAAAAGTGCAGAAAAAATCCGTATGCTAATGGAACTCGAAAGCAAATCATTAAAAGCGCAAACTGCTGATACAGAACATCTTTTGCTGGCTATTTTAAAAGAAAAAAATAATATTGCCGCCGCGGTTTTGAACGCCGAAAATTTTACTTACGAAACAGCACGCGGATTTTTTGAAACAAAACCAAATCCTGCACCAACAGCCAAGGGCTTTAACGATGAAGACGATGATGATGACGGTAAAAAAGAACCTGTGGGAGCAACGCCATCAGGCTCAACAAC
>WRGS01000053.1 GCA_009787075.1 Paludibacter sp. | reverse complement strand
ATACCGCCCACAAAAATACTTTTGACAGAATTTCGCTCACAAGCAAAGCGGCTATAAAAGTTAGCACGCCTTTTATGCCGCGCACATTGGCAGAAACCGAATAACCATTGTACATCAACACAATGTACCAAACCAGCATAGCCACGCTCACAATCAGCATTGGCGACATTTTCAACACTATAAACATCATTTGCTGTATCGCATCGGGCGAAAAATCTGTCAAATCTATTCCGCATAATGATTTAGAAAGCGACCAAAAACCCATCAGCGCAACAGGAATCAAAGGCGTTTTTGCCAAAGCAAATGTTCCTGCAATATCAATCAGACGTACATTTTTGCCCGAAACAATCAATGCGGTAATATAAAAAATAATTACCATAATTATATAAACGCCAAAAACGCAATAAATCTGTTCTAAAATCGTGCTTTTTTCACAGATATAATGCGAATCAAGCGCACCGTCGAACACTGTATCTGTCAGATAACACAAACCAACCAGCGCGAACATCACTAAAACGCCGTAAATCAATGCTTTACCGCCAGCAATAAACTGAAATGGACGAAAAAGATAATCCCAATTTTTTTTACTATTTTTCATATTCATTTAATTTTTTAATAATTTCATCTAACATATTTCTAACAGTTGGATAACTGAATTTCAGATATTTAGCCATATCTTTCAAACTTCCGCTATTTTGCACAAAGCGCAAAACAAATTCCTGCTCTTCGGCAGTCAGGCGGCTCAACGCGGGCATTTGATACAACCCGCTAACTTCGGTATTGCAATTTTCGCAGCACAAACATTTGACTTTCAACTCACAACCGCAACTTGGGCAGATACAAGGCAAACTGCATTTGCAATCTTCGCAATTACATTGATTATTTTTATTGTTTTCCATTTGTTTAATATTATTGAATTAAAACTTTGCAAAATTAATATATATTTTAATAATATTCAAATAAAATTAAAAATTTAAGAAAGTTTAACATTGTAAAAAATTAACATTTTCAAACTGTACTCATTATCAATCCGTTTGCATTTCCCAAAAAATTACATTAATTTTGCACCTGAAAAATTGATAATTTTATGAATATTTCTTATAATTGGCTGAAAAATTATATCAATAGCTCGGACAATCCAGCAGAAGTTGCTAAGATATTGACTTCCATTGGTTTGGAAGTTGGTAAAGTGGAAGAAGTTGAAACTGTAAAAGGCGGCTTGAAAGGCTTGGTTGTAGGCGAAGTGCTTACTTGTACCGCGCACGAAAATTCTGATCATCTGCATGTTACAACTGTAAATATAGGCAGCGGCGAACCGCTGAAAATTGTTTGCGGTGCGCCAAATGTTGCCAAAGGGCAGAAAGTTATTGTTGCAACCATTGGCACAGTGCTTTACAGCGGCGATGAAAGTTTTACAATCAAACGCTCGAAAATTCGCGGAGAAGAAAGTTTTGGAATGATTTGCGCCGAAGATGAAATCGGAATCGGCGCAAGCCACGCAGGAATTATCGTTTTGCCTGCTGACGCAAAAGTAGGGATACCTGCAAAAGATTATTATAATATTCATAACGACAGCGTTTTAGAAGTTGATATTACGCCTAATCGAATTGACGGCGCATCGCATTTTGGCATTGCACGCGATATGGCTGCATATTATTCGTTTCGCAATTCAGATATTAAATTGCAAAAGCCTGATATTCAAAATTTTAACATAAAAAATAATTCTCTTCAAATTCCTGTCGAAATTAAAAATTCCGAACTTTGTCCGCGTTACACGAGTTTGACAATTGTGGGCGTGCAAGTTGCAGAATCACCCGAATGGCTGAAAAACAGATTATTAGCAATCGGACAACGACCGATTAACAATATCGTAGATATTACAAATTTTGTTTTACACGAAATCGGACATCCATTGCACTCTTTTGATGCGGACAAAATCGCAGGTGGAAAAGTCATTGTGCAAACACTGCCGCAAGGTACAAAATTTACAACGCTCGACGGCGTTGAACGCACATTAAATGGCTCTGAACTAATGATTTGCAATGTAGAAAAACCGATGTGCATCGCAGGAGTTTTCGGCGGGATTGAAAGCGGCGTAACCGAAACAACGCAAAACATATTTTTGGAAAGCGCGTATTTTAATCCTGTAAATATCAGAAAAACAGCGCGTTATCACGGATTAAATACCGATGCATCTTTTCGTTACGAGCGCGGAGCAGACCCGAATATCACCGTTTTTGCTCTCAAACGCGCTGCACAGTTGATTTGCGAAATTGGCGGAGGAATAGTTTCAAGTGAAATTAATGATATTTATCCTGTTGAAATTCAATCATTTAAAGTAAATGTTTCTTTAGAAAAAATCAATAATTTAATTGGGAAAAATATTGACATAAAAATTATTGAAACAATTTTACGTGCATTGGAAATTGAAATTATTTCATTTGAAAACAATATTTTCGAGTTGGAAGTTCCGCCGTATCGCGTTGATGTTCAACGAGATGTAGATGTTATCGAAGAAATTTTACGAATTTATGGTTATAATAATGTGGAAATATCCGATTCTTTAAAATCATCAATTCAATATTGGCAAAAGCCGAATGATTTTAAGATGCAACAACTTGTATCTGAACAACTTACGGCGCAAGGATTTTATGAAATTATCAATAATTCGCTTACAAAAGAAGCGTATTATGCAAACTTGACAAATTTTCCGATAGAAAATTGCGTAAAATTGTTAAATCCATTGAGTTCCGACCTCAATGTGATGCGCCAAACGCTGCTTTTTGCTGGTTTGGAAAGCGTTATTCGCAATATAAATCACCAAAATCCAAATTTAAAATTTTACGAATTTGGCAAATGTTATCATTTTGACAAAAACAAAACTGCTGAAAATCAACCGCTTGCCCCTTATTGTGAAGAAAATCATCTTGCGCTTTGGATAACAGGCAAAAAACATCAAAAATTGTGGGCGGAAGCCGCCGCGCCGACAAGTTTTTTCCAACTGAAAGCATACGCAGAAAATATACTTAACCGTTTGGGAATCAGCAATAAATCGCTTGTTTGTGCGGAAAGTGAAAATGATTTGTTTTCCAACGCGCTGACTTTTACAACGCAGAGCGGAAAACCGCTGGCGATTTTGGGAATTGTTTCGCCTAAAATTCTGCAAATGTTTGATATTGAACAAGATGTGTTTTTTGCAGATTTTTATTGGGATAAATTACTCAAACTTTCGGCAAAAACGCAAATTAAAGTGCAGGATTTGTCAAAATATCCTGCTGTTGAACGGGATTTGGCTTTGCTGCTTGATAAAAACGTCAAATTTTCGGAAATTGAACAGATTGCATACGAAACGGAAAGAAAATTACTTAAAAAAGTTACGCTTTTCGATGTTTATGAAGGAAAAAATTTGGAAACAGGCAAAAAATCATACGCAGTAAATTTTATTTTGCAAGACGAAGATAAAACTCTAACTGACAGGCAAATAGAAACAATTATGCAAAAGATTCAAACCGCTTTTGAAACAAAATTAAACGCGAAATTAAGATGTTAAAACTGAAAATATTTTTATTTTATGTAAATAATTGAAATATAAA
>WRGS01000052.1 GCA_009787075.1 Paludibacter sp. | reverse complement strand
GCTTCGCCTTTGATAAATGCCGTACTGTCAAGTACTTGATGAATCGCTTCGTCTATTTCTGGTTTGATTTTGTTGTATTGACTTTTCAAATCAACCATTTGAATTTTATTCATTTAACAGAATTTACAAATTATTTAATTAATGTTTTTAAACATTTCATCGCTTACCGAAAAAGTTTTACAATGCCTTTCTATTATTGTATCGTTTTTTTGCAATTTGTTTGAAAATTCATTAAAAACACCAAAATGGGAAGTCGGATTTTGATAAATTGATTGAGGCACATAAACATTTACACTGTCTGTTTCCTTATAAATATACAGATGTTCAGCAGCCTCGCCAAGCCAAAGATTATCGTATTGCGATTTGTCTATTCGAGCGCTGAATTGATTTCCAGATGCGATTTTCTTTTCTGTATAAAATGAAACATAAATGCTATATGGACTTGTGTTATAGACTATTAAATAATATTCAAGTATAGGTGGAGCGGGTTCGTCTTTTTTACACGAAACACACGCCAGCAAACAAATAAATGTTATTATTATAAAATTTTTGATTTTCATATAAATTGTTATTTGATTTTAAAATTATAAAAGATAAAATGGTGAATATTAATGACTTCTTGCTTTTTTGAAAACAATATTTATAAAAATTCGCCAAAGGTATTTCAAATCGGTTACAAAAGTACCTTTTTTTTCACATTCGGTCAAATACTTCATTTCCGATGCTTGAATTTCGTCCAAAGTTTTTGGCATATCGGCGTAAAACGGCGGCAAAAGTCCGGGCTTGTGCTGTGTGCGTTTTTTCTGTAACTCTTTGGAATACAGCGAGAAATAATGTTTACTCAACGGACGCACACCGACAGGTTTCATCTCGCCTTTTAACAAATTATAAATCATCGGCAGTTCGTCGAGCCAATATTTGCGTAAAAAATGTCCGACTGAGGTTACGCGTATATCGTGGCGAAATTTTCCGCCTTCCTGCAAACTGTTTTTCTCGTAAATATATGGCTGCAAAAATTCCGAATAAGTGTGCATTGTCCGAAACTTGTAAACTTTAAAAGTTTTTTTATTGTTTCCAATGCGGTTTAGTTTAATAATCGGAGCATAATTAATTATCTCATTACGAATAGGCTTATTGCGTTTTTCGGCAATAAAATAATTCAATTTACCTGCTTTAAATTCGTTTTTAATAACAAAACCTGAGGCATAAAGCCGCCCGAAAATTTCTGCTTTTGGCAAAATCCGTTTCCGCCCGCCTGTGAACCAAAAATATATTTCGCGCGTAAAAGCCCATTTTGGCAAAATCCGTCTGAAAATAAAAATAAAAGAGTATAAAATATAATTTATAATCGGCGGATATTTGTTGAGAAAATCCTTTTTATACTGGCTTTTGGACAAAAAACAGCCGATAAAAATGCCTTTGTAGGGCAATTTGTCGTGAATAGCGACAAAAAATTCATTTATGCTGCGAATATCATTTATTTTCAGCAAATTTATAATAGTAGAAAAATAGTTATCCCTTAAATTCAAAATATTAAAAATCGTAGAAGTGCTTACAACAATCGTATCAGACATGTTCAATTGCGCGTGTTTTTTCAAATTACGCAAAGCCGTCGCGCTCGAAAAATCGGAAATTTGTTTTTCAATATTTTCAACAGTTTCATTATCAAGCAAATGTGCTGGCTGCAATTGAACGGATTTTGTGTCAATTTCTTTAATTTGCTCGTAGCGTTCTATATTTACAGCCATAAAAAACGAATAATAGATGAAAACCAGCAGCAATTCGAGTAAAAACGCCACAGCCACAAAGGCAAAAAGAGCGTAAATAGAAAGTTTGAGCGAAGGAAACAACATTGTAATGCTTCCTGTAATGATAAATACCAGCAAATCAGTGCGTAAGATTGTATTTATCACTTCTCTCATTTTTCGGTGGCGGTATGAATGATATTTGTGAAACGCCACGCCGATAATAAACGAAATAGGAATATAAATGACAAAATATGCTTTCCAATACTTTTGCAGCGGATAAAGAGTAGTGAAATGAAACCACGACACAACCACAAAATAAGCCAAACCCAACAATAATAAGTTGAGAATAAAATAAATAAATTTAGGATTGTTTATTCTGTATTCTTTCATTTTTTTTGCAAAAAGTGTGTTGTGCAGCAAAAACTGTGCAAACTTTTATTGTTTTATTTTTTTTACTTGATAATTATACGTTTAACTGTGTTTTTTGCTGATTGTAAAATAAATTCTTTAGTCCAATCAAAACGGTTGTCGCTCCAGCGTTGCGGGTGGGTTGTAATCATAATTTGGTTTGGAAGTTGCTGTTGCTCAATCGCTTTGATGAATTTTGCAGTTGTTTTAATATGAATGTTAAAATTTGATTTTACTTTGTCGCGCACACTGAAACGTTCGCCGTCCCAGGTTCTGCCTGTGTCGGTAATGTAAAATATTTTGTTAAAATCAATGTCGAAATATGGTTCGCCGATAATGTTATAATCGCGGTAATTATTTGATTTCCAGATACTTCTGTTGTCAAATTTGCTTGTCGGACTGCCGTGCATGCAAATTGTTTTTACGGGATAAAAAATCCGAAAATAATTCAAATATTTTTCAAAATGTTTAATTGCTTTGTTTTCATCGCCTTTACAAAGAGATAAATCTTCATAATGATAGCCTATTTCGTGTTTTAATGCGGCTATTTGTTTGATAATCTGTGGTTTATTGCTTTGCGCAATAACGCGAAAATAATAACTTGCTGATATATTTAACAAATTCTCAATTTTTGCAGTTGCAAGTGAATTTTCCGCTTTTAAATCAACATCGTGCCGCAGGATTACAAACTTTTCAGGCAAATTTCCATCGCAAAACTGCTCAAAAGTAATAAATTTGTAATTTGCTGATTTTAAAGCAATTAGCAGTTTTTTGTATATTTGTAAAGTAAAATCCATTAACTTAAATTTTTATTAATTTTTCCAAAACAAAGTTCAAACAATATGTCTATCAAAATAATTTTGCAGCAAAAGTACAAAAAAATTCTATTTTTTTGCAGAGAAAATGAAAGTAGTAGTTTTAATAACTGAATACGTAAATTATTCTTCGCAAAAAACGCGGAGAATACAACATTTATTCTACGCAAAGCCTTCAATCAATAATAAAATCTTCTGAACGAAAATTACTGTAAAATCTTCCTGTTTCCGACGTAAATTTTAACAGTATAAAATCTCCGCCGTCTGCTCCGCCCTGATAATAGATAGAAAATTCATCTTTCCAAATTTCTTTCTTAATATTCATATCATCAACAACTTCCATTACTCCTTTCAACATCACGCCGCGAAAAAACCGTTTGTCGCAAAAATAAATGCAAGCCTTCGGATTGTTGCGGTACTGATTTACCCTCATCGAAGGACTGTTGGTATGCCAATAGAATGTTTTTATCCCTTCCCGCCTGACAGGTGCCAACATCGCTTTTGTGTTTGGATAACCATTTTCATCAACAGAACTTATATAACTAATGCTCTGTTTGTCAATCAAATTCCCAATTGTTTCTGCTGGATTTCTCATTTTTTATTC